>DASTNU010000965.1:0-7529 GCA_035720605.1 Longimicrobium sp.
GGTGCGTCAGTCGTGACTCCGAACGCAGCCATCCTGCAGGCGCGCGCGCGCCCGCCCGCACACACCCGACGGCTCGGCCACCCGCTGCACATCTAGTCGCCACCGCACCACACGATGCCGACGCCGAGGCCGGCTCCGGGAACGCTCCGGAGCCGGCCTCGGTCTTTTCCACCTCCGACTTGCTTGGAGCAGGCCGGATTCGCTCCTACTATGCCGGAAGGCCGGTGCGCAGAGGCGCACGGCTCCTCCGCGCGCGTCTCTGGAATCGCTCCCCTTCCATCGCCCGCTCGTTCAATGCGAGGCCGACCATGCCACTGACGATCCAGCCCAACGCTCCGCTCCCGGGGATCGAGCACGTCGTGGTGCTGATGCTGGAAAACCGCTCGTTCGACAACGTGCTCGGCAACCTGTATCCGCCGTCGTCGTCGTTCGACGGAATCCCGGCCGGCGCGTCGAACACCTACCGCACCTTCCTGGGGGAATCGCACACCGTCACGCCGACGAGCACGCCACCGTCGGGCAAGAGCATCTACATCGTCCCCAATCCGGATCCCGGCGAGTCGCAGAGCGACATGAACCAGCAGATCTACAACGGCGGACCGGACGCGACGATGGGCGGGTTCGCGCAGAGCTACCACGACGTCCACCGGATCGAGGGCACGCCGGGCGACGTCATGTGCTACTTCGACAGCAACGCGAACAACGGCCTGGGCCAGCTGCCCGTGTCGGCGTACATCGCGAGGAACTACGCGGTGTGCGACCAGTGGTTCGGGTCCGGCCCGGTGCAGACCTTCCCCAACCGCATGTTCGCGTTCTGCGGCACGCCGGGGGAGTTCCGCAACTCGGCGCCCATCAACGACACCGACTACATCTTCCAGGGCGAGGGCTACTTCCGGATCCTCGGATCGGTGGCGGAGACGACGGTCTTCGAGCTGCTCGACAACGCCGCCGGCAGCGGCGGTCCCGATCCGGCGAACTGGAAGGTCTACTTTCACGACGTGCCGCTGTCGGCGATCAGCTCGTACGTGCAGGACGCATGGACGGCGGGCTCCAGCTGCGTCTCCAGCTTCGACGAGAGCGACTACGACCCTCCGTACGGGACCACCTTCGTGGACGACGTGAGCAACGGCACGCTGCCGGCGTTCGCCTTCATCGAGCCGCGCTACTGGAGCAACTACTCGGGGAGCGGCAACCCGTCGAACAGCAACCACCCCGGCAACGACCACTGGGAAACCGCGGGGCTGACCGGCGACCCGATCGACTGCCGCAACGGCGAGGCGCTGCTGGTGGAGGTCCTGGCCACGCTCCTCCTGAACCCCGGCCTCTTCGCTTCGACGCTGCTGGTGGTGATCTACGACGAGCACGGCGGCGTGTGGGATCACGTGGCGCCCGTTCCGGCGCTGACGCCGTATCCCGACGGCGTGGCGAACGGCGACGTGTATTCCACCACCGGGCCGCGCGTGCCGGCGATGTTCGCCAACCCGTCGATCGCCGCGAACACGGTCTATCGCCCGGCCAGCGGCTCGGCGTATTCGTTCGATCACACGTCGATCATCGCCACGCTCCGGGCGCAGTTCGGTCTCGGAGGCCCGCTGACCGCCCGCGACGGCGCGGCACCGGTGCTCGAAGGGCTCATCGCGCAGGACCCCGCGCCGCGCCCGCCGGCCGAGCTCGCGATCCCGGAGGCGGTGATGGCTGCCGCGCGGCCCGCACGGAAGACGCCGGCGCCGAGGAAGCCGATCGACGAGCACCAGCGCATGGTGAGCGCCTGGGTCAGGGCGCGCGCGGGAATGTAAGGAGAGCTCCGTCGGCGACACGTCCGCCATCCGCGCGTTCCGCCGTTCGAGACCAGCGGCGGATCCCCCGTCTGCAGGCCGAAACTCCGGCCCTCACGCGGCGTACTCAGCGGCCACGCGACACCAGGGTGCGCATGATCCGCCTGGTCTTCCAGGCGACGGCGGACGCGGCTTGACCGCCGTTGTGGCGCGCGACAGCTTTCATCTTCCGCCTCTCGTCCGTTCCCGGTCCCCCGCACTCCCGGAGCGTCGCTCGTGACTCCGAACGCAGCCACCCTGCAGGCACCCGCGCGCGCGTCCGTACGCACGCACCCGACGGCGGGCGTCGCCGCCGTGCCGTGGCACGTGTGGGCGGTGCTGTTCGCGTCCACCAGCGTCATCGTCGGGGTGCTGTGGGACATCTCGTGGCACCAGACCATCGGCCGCGACACCTTCTGGTCGCCGCCGCACATGGCCATGTACCTGGGCGGGGTGGTCAGCGGCGTGGCGTGCGGCTGGCACGTGCTGCACACCAGCTTCGCGGGGGCGCCGGAGGACCGGGTGGCGACGGTGACGTTCTGGAAGTACTTCCACGGCGCGCTGGGCGCCTGGGTGTGCATCTGGGGCGCCATCGCCATGCTGACCTCGGCGCCGTTCGACGACTGGTGGCACAACGCCTACGGGCTGGACGTGAAGATCCTCAGCCCGCCGCACGCGCTGCTGGGGCTGGGGATCCTGGCCATCCAGCTGGGCGCCATGCTGATGGTGCTGGCGCTGCAGAACCGCCACGGCGACACCCGCGCCTTCCGCTGGATGTTCGCGTACGCCGCCGGCCTCGTCCTGCTGAACCTGACGACGCTCAGCAGCGAGTACACCTGGCGCATCTACCAGCACGGCACGCTCTTCTGGCAGGTGGTCGCCGGCCTGGTGCCGCTGGTGCTGGTGGCGCCGGCGGTCGCGGGTCGCCTGCGCTGGCCGGCCACGGCGGCGGCGGCGGCGTACACGGGGACGCTGCTGGCCCTCACCTTCATCCTCCCGCTCTTTCCCGCGGAGCCCCGGCTGGCGCCCATCCGCTACAACATCGAGGCGATGATGCCGCCGCAGTTCCCCATGCTGCTCGTCGTCCCGGCGATCGCGCTGGACCTGATCCTCCAGCGCTGGGGCGAGCGGAAGAAGGGGTGGATGCTGGCGGCGGTGCTGGGGACGGCGTTCCTGGCCGTCTTCGTCGCCGTGCAGTGGCCGTTCGCGGACGTGCTGCAGGCGCTCTCGCAGCGCGAGACCATCCTGCACCAGGAGCTGCGGCCCTACATGGTGGGGCCGCAGGCGCTCTTCGCGCGGGGCGAGTACCTGGCGCCGGCGAGCGGGATGGCGCTGGCGAAGGGGCTGGGGATCGCGCTGGCGCTGGCGATCGTCTCCGCGCGCGCGGGGCTGGGGTGGGGCGCCTTCATGGCGCGGGTGAAGCGATGAGCGCGCGGACCGCGATGCCGCTCCGCCGCCTGGCCCGGCGGGTCGCGGCGACGGCGGGCGCGCTGGCGGCGGTGGCGCTGCTCGCCGCCCACGTGGGGAGCCCGAACGTGTTCTACGAGGGGACGGCGGGCCCTTATCCCGTCCGCGTCGTCGTCCGCACGCCGGGGGTGATCCCGGGGCTGGCGGAGATCTCCGTCCGCGTGCCGCGGGGCGACGTGCGGCGGGTGACGGTGCAGCCCGTCCGCTGGGACCTGGGGCTGGACGGCGCGCCGCGGCCGGACGTGGCGCTCCCGGTGGAGGGCGAGCCGCGGCTGTGGAGCGCGGAGCTGTGGTTCATGGACTTCGGCTCGTACAGCGTGCGGGTGCAGGTGGAGGGCGCGGCCGGCGCGGGCACCGTCATCGTCCCCGTCCCCGCGGTGGCGACGCAGACGCTGAGGATGCAGCGCGGGATGGCGCTGGGCCTGGCCGGGCTGGGGCTGTTCCTGTTCGTCGGCGCGCTGACCATCGTGGGCGCGGCGGCACGCGAGTCGGTGCTGCCGCCGGGGCAGGAGCCGGACGCGGCCCGCCGCCGCCGCGCCTGGATCGCCCGCGCGGTCGCGGCGCCGGTCCTGGCGCTGGTGGTGCTGGGCGGCAGCCGCTGGTGGGACGCGGAGGACCGCGCCTACGGCGAGAACCTGTACGAGCCACCGGAGACGGAGGCGACCGCGGCCGTCGAGGGCGGCGCGCGGGTGCTCACGCTGGCGGTCACGGACAGCCTGTGGAACCGCTACTCCCCGCTCATCCCGGACCACGGCAAGGTGATGCACATGTTCCTGGTGCGCGAGCCGGCCATGGACGCCTTCGCCCACGTGCACCCGGTGCGCGCGGATTCCACCGATTTCCGCCTCACCCTGCCGCCGCTGCCGGCGGGGGTCTATCGCGTGTACGCGGACGTGGTGCACGAGAGCGGCTTTCCGCAGACGTTCATGGAGCGGGTGAGGATCCCCGCCGCTCCCCCGGCCGCCGGGGCCGCGGGGGCCGCGGCGAGCGATCCGGACGATTCGTGGCGCGTGGGCGGCGGCGAGGCGGGGCGCACGGCGCGCCTGGAGGACGGATCGACGATGACGTGGGAGCGCGGCGCGCACCCGGCCGCCGGGCGCGAGACGACGCTGCGCTTTCGCGTGGTGGATGCGGCCGGCGCGCCGGCGGCGCTGCAGCCGTACATGGGGATGATGAGCCACGCCGCCGTCAGCCGCGACGACGGCTCCGTCTTCGTGCACCTGCACCCGGCGGGGAGCGTATCCGCCACTGCGCAGCAGCTGTTCGTGCAGCGCGAGCGCGGCGACACCACGCGCGCGGAGGACGGGCGGCTGGTGGTGCGCACGCCCCGGCACGTGGTGCGCGGCGGCGAGCCGGGCGTGGTCTCGTTCCCGTACGAGTTCCCGAAGTCCGGCCGCTATCGCATCTGGGTGCAGGTGAAGCGCGACGGCCGCGTCCTCACCGGCGCCTTCGACGCGAACGTGCGCTGATCGTCGAAAGACGCAATAGACTTGGCCTCACGCGGAGTCAGCGGGGTCGACAGAGGATGTTCTCCTCCGTCGACCCCGCTGACCCGCGTGAGGCTTCTCGTTTTCTTTTCTTGATGGGTCCGAGCTAGCTGCCCTCTTCGCTCGAGGCCGGCTCCGGCTCTGGCGCCGGGCGGATCAGGGTCAGGGCGCGGGTCGCGATGTGCTCCATCTGCTCTTCCCGCTCCTGCGCCCAGCGCGGCAGGCGGACCGCGTTCATCCCGAGCAGGAAGACCGCCATCGCGGCGAAGAACACCGCCGTGGCGAGCGCGTCCCCTCCCTCGCCGGAGAGGAGGAGGGTGATGACCAGGACCAGCCCTCCCAGCAGCGCCGCGGCTCCCATCCGGCCGATGCCCACGGCGTTGCCGTTCAGCGTCCCCAGGCGCAGGCGGTAGCCGGCATCCGTCGGCTCCGCGTACGCGTGCAGGTTGCCGTTGGTCCAGCCGTGCACGGCGCCGTGCGACCGGTCCTTGCCCTGCGCGGCGAAGGTCTCCTGCAGCTCGGCGACGAGCATGGCCCACTCGCGGTCGGTGGGCTCCCGGGGCAGGTCCACCGTCCGGCTGACGGAGATCGGCAGCCCCATCTGCGTCCGCCGGGGGGCGGGTGCGCGCCCGCGCACGTCCAGCTCCGCGGCCGCTTCGGCGATGCGCTCCGGCGCGATCCCCACCTCGCTGCCGATCGCCTGCAGCTCGCTGAGGGAAAAGCCGTCCGTGGGGGCCAGGGCGCGCCCGCCGGCCGCCCGGGGGTTCGCGGCGGCTTCGAAGATCGCGGCGACTTCTTCTTCTCCGTACCGGCGCTCGTCCGTCGTCATCGCTTGCTCCCGGAGAGTGGATCGTTCGCGTCCAAGTATCGCAGCCCGGGCGCGCCATCGTCAAACCCGCCGGGCATTCCTCGTCGCGCTGCCGGGGCGGGAAACGGAACCATGGCGGATTTGTTTCACACGGCGCCGGCAGAGCCGGCGGATCATCCTCCGCCGGCTCCGCTGACACTGCGTGAGGTGGATGGGCCGATGCTCAGCTCGCCGCGGGTAGTTCGGAGGTGCAGGCGGGGCAGCGCACCGCGGCCAGGTGAATGCGCGAGCGGCAGAACGGGCAGTCCTTCTCCGCGGGCGCCGGCGCCTCCGCGGGCCTGGCGTAGCGCTCCCGCATGCGGGTGAGGGAGCGCACCAGCAGGAAGACGGCGAAGGCGGTGATCAGGAAGGTGATCACGTTGTTGATGAACTGCCCGTAGCTCACGATGGGCGCCCCCGCCTCCAGCGCCGCCGCGCGCGAGGGAAAGTCGCCGCTCCCCAGGTTCCAGTACAGCTCCGCGAAGTTGACCCCGCCCGTCGCCATCCCGATGGGCGGCATCATCACGTCGTCCACGAAGGACTTGACCACCGTGGCGAACGCGGCGCCGATGATGATGCCGACCGCCAGCTCCAGCACGTTGCCCTGCGCGATGAACTTCCGGAACTCACCCACCATCATCCGCTCTCCATCCGGGGAAAACCGCCAGGGTGAACGGAGATAGGGATGTGTCGCGCGCATCCCGCGCGCAAGCCCGGCGACTGTCCCTCGCGCGCCCCCGCTGTACCAGCCACGTCACGGTTCTGTCTGGGCGGGGGGAAGTTCCCGGCGCTCGCGGCCATCACCCAAATCGTTGTCGATAAAGCACTTGTGCAGCTCGTATCAGTTCGGTGGAAACGTTTTCACCCGTGGCACGGAGGGTGCCTGTCCCGGCGCTCGTCCGGCCATGCCGGACACGGCGTCACGCCGACCCGGAACCGAACGGGCCGGCGCTTCGTTTAGGCGGTACGCGAACCGTCCCTGGGGACGCGGGGCGGATTGAAAGATTACCGGTCCAGCAGGACCTGCGACCGTGAGGTATATCGATGATGAGCACGTTGAGCGGCCGGCCCCGGACACACCCCGGGCCCGCGCCCGACGGGCTGGTGGAACGGTTGGACACCGAGCTGCGCGCCCGCGCAGGCCGCGAGGTGGCGAGGGCGCGGGCCGCGCACGACCAGGCACAGGCGGCGGCCGCCGCCAAGGCCACGCGCGCGGAGCTGCACTACCAGGCGCTGGGGATCGACGTGGGCGGGATCGCCGCGTTCCACCGCACCCTGGCCAACGAGGACGCCGCCGCGCGGATGGCGCTGCGCCAGTCGACGGCGCTCCCCGCGCGGCCGCGCGAAGGGCTGCCGGGGCTCTCGGACGACCGCGACTGGATCCCCGGCTCCGACCAGCACCGCTGCCCGTACGGCATCACGCTGCACAGCGCGCACGCCGTGCGGCGCGCCGCGTCGGCGCGGGGGAGCGGCAACGGCTGGTTCGGCAGCGGCGCGCAGCAGGCGTGGGAGACGGAGTTCTGGCACTTCGCCTGGACGCCGCCGGAGACGGGGTGGTACACCTTCCGCCCGGCGGTGGCGTTCCGCGGGATCTACATCGCGCAGGCGGCGGACGACTTCTGGACCTCCAAGCGCGCCGCGGTGGCCATCCGCTTTGCCATGCACCACTGGCAGGGCACGTGGAAGCGCGACGGCCGCCCGGACGGCGGCGGCACCGTGTGGACGCGCGGCGGCGCCAACCTGGGCGAGTGCGAGGGGATGGACTGGGAGCACGTGCCCCGCGGCGACGGCGTGCACGCGGTGCCGTTCGCGGCGGGAGAGCCGGCGCTGGTCTCCGTGCAGCTCACCCTGCACGCCGCCGCCCGCGGCGAAGGCTCGTTCGCGGAGGTGAGCGCCGCCGGCGAGGGGAGCTAC
>DASTNU010000966.1:0-4169 GCA_035720605.1 Longimicrobium sp.
CACGACGGTGCAGGCGCGCCACGGCGCCGACCGCGTGCGCGTGCTGCTGGGCGAGCGCGCCGTGCAGGGCGCCATCGTGATGGGCTCGCAGCTCCTTTCGCACCCGATCGCCCGGCTGGTCGCGGACCGGGTGGACGTCTCCTCCATCCGCGCGGAGTGCGCCGCCGATCCCGGGACGGCGCTGGACCGCCTCCTTTCCTTCCATGACCGGCGCTACGGCAACCGCGCGGCGGCCGGTTGAGCTCTGGCTCGCCCTGGGCGCCATCGCCCTGGCGACGGCCGTCTACCTGCCGCTGGCGGCGGAGGGACCGCCGCCGGCGCGCGGCCTGGCCGGCCACCTGCTGGGGATCGCCGGCATCCTGCTGATGCTGTTCGCGGAGACGGCGTACACCTGGCGCAAGAAGGTCACGCGCGAGGGGTACGGTCCCCTGCGGCACTGGATGCAGGCGCACGTCTTCGCCGGGCTGGTGGGGCCGTACCTCGTCCTCCTGCACAGCGCCTTCCGCTTCCGCGGCCTGGCGGGCGTGCTGGCGCTGCTGGTGCTGGTCGTCGTGGCGAGCGGGATCGTCGGCCGCTTCGCCTACACCGCGGTGCCGAAGGTGCCGGCGGCGCCGGGCGCGCGGCGGGTGCTCTTCCTCTGGTGGCTGCTGCACGTCCCCGTGGCGGCGGCGATGTTCGTGCTGGCCGCGGTGCACGTGGCCGGCGCCCTCTACTACGCCTCCTTCCTCCGCTGACCCCGGTGCGCTTCTCCTCGTCCCTGACGCGATGGGCGCTGGGTGCCGCCGCCGTGGCCGCGGCCGTGGTGCTCGCCGCGTGGGCGGCCACGGGCGGGGGGATCCTGAGCCCGGGCCGGCTGCACGCGGGGCGCGAGGGTGGCGGGCCGATCGGCGGGGTGGCCTCGCACGCGGCGCTGTCCGAGCAGTGCGCGATGTGCCACGCGCCGCCGCTCTCCCGCGGGCGGATGGCGGACCGCTGCCTGGCGTGCCACGTGGAGGTGCGCGCCGAGCTGGCCGACACCACGCGGCTGCACGGCATCCTCCCCGGCGGCGGCGCGTGCCTGCAGTGCCACGTGGAGCACCGCGGTCCCGCGGCCGTGCTGACGGACTTCAGCGGCGAGGGGTTCGCGCACGAGCGGCTGGGCTTTTCGCTCGCCACGCACCGGGAGCTGGCGGGGGGCGGCGCCTTCACCTGCTCCAGCTGCCACGCGGCGGAAACCTTCCGCTTTGCCGAGGCGCGCTGCGCGCAGTGCCACGGCGAGTACCAGGCGGCGTTCACGGCCGTGCACGTGCGTGACTGGGGCCGCGCCTGCATGGCCTGCCACGACGGCGTGGACCGCTTCTCCGCCTTTCGCCACGACACCGTTGCCTTCCGCCTCACCGGCCGCCACGCCACCGTTCCCTGCACGGGGTGCCACACCCCCGTCCGCGAGCTGGCCGCGTTCTCCGCAGCGCCGGCGACGTGCATCGGCTGCCATCGCCGGGACGATCCGCACCGCGGCCGGTACGGCACCGACTGCGCCGCCTGCCACGACACGGGCGACTGGAGCGACGCGGAGTTCGACCACGCCTTTCCGCTGGACCACGGCGACGAGGGCGTGATCGAGTGCCGCACCTGCCACCAGCAGCTGCCCGGCTTCCACAGCTACACCTGCCGATCCTGCCACGACGCGCAGGAGATGCGCGCCGAGCACCTGGACGAGGGGATCCGCGAGATCCGCGACTGCGTGGGATGCCACCCCACCGGCCGCGAGCGCGAAGGCCCCTTCCGCGACGGCGGCGATCTCCGCGGGCGCGACGAGGACCAGGGGCGCGGTCGTGGCCGCGGCGGCCGCGGGGCCTGATCGGCGCCCGGCGGGCCGCGTTCCTTCTGGCGCGAAACGAACGCGCCTCACCCGCTGTCACCGCGCAGAATTTTCCTGTACTACGGTAAAGAGTATCAGATCTGCCGGTCGTGGCCCTGAGTGAATCAGGATGCTTGACCTCTTTTCCGGCGGCGCGTACAGTTTGTCCGGACTGCGTGATTCGTCGGCTTCCATGTGCCTGCGGGGGCATCCCGATCCGCGCGCCCCTGGGATACAACTGTGTGGCACGGGTCTTGTACCAGGTCACCCTGCGCCCGCACCGTTTCGGCCTCCGCGGTTGCTTGTCGGGTGCACCACGTCGGGCAGCATCCTCCGCCGAACTCCCCTGCAGTAGCCGAGGCTCCGCGGAACAGAACGCCAGGCAGTAACGCACTTCCCCGGCTGCACGCGGTCTCGCGGCCATCACCGTCTGTTTGTCGGTCCGGGTTCGCGGGTGGGTTCCGCGGAAACATGGATTTCGCCATAAGAGCGCAATTCGCCGGTGCCGTGCGCACCGGAATGCGCCTGCGTTGCACCAAAGTTGTTCATCTGCCCGCGTCGGAAGGCGGGCAACCCCCGGGGACCCGGGTCCCCACACCCTCCACAACCCCTTGCGGAGAAGACGGATGCGCAGAGTCTCAATGTTCGGAATGGCGGCGGCGCTGCTGGCCGCTGGCACGATGGCGGCGTGCGAGCAGGCGGCGGGCGGACTTTCGGCGCCCGAAAGGATTTCCCAGGCCGCTTCGCAGGACCTGGAGGGCACGCCCGACCTGGTGGTGGACACCCGCACGGTCGCCAGCTCGTGGGTGGTGATGGAGGAGAACTTCGTGCAGGGGCAGTGCAGCGTGGAAGAGGGCAACATCCCCACCGGCACGCACCGTTCGCTGCGCTTCTCGGTGCTCATCAACAACATCGGCGACGCCGACCTGTACGTGGGTGACCCGCTGGCCCACATGGACCCCAACGGCGACGGCAACTACAGCGACCAGGACGGCCTGTTCGAGTTCGCCAGCTGCCACGCGCACTTCCACTTCCGCAACTACGCCACGTACGAGATCCTGCCCGTCAACGCCAACGGCTCGCTCGGGCCGGCGGTGCAGGCCCGCAAGCGCGGCTTCTGCATGCTGGACACCACGCCCTGGGCGCAGGACGGCACGCCGCCCAAGGCCCGCTACTACATGAACTGCGGCAACCTGACCATCCACGGCAACCAGGGCATCAGCACCGGCTTTGGCGACATGTACGTCAAGCAGCTTCCGGGGCAGCTGTTCCTGCTGTCGGACCCGAACGAGCCGGTGCCGCCGGGCCGCTACGTGATCCGCATCACGGCCAACCCGCCGTTCGTGCAGACTCCGGGCGAGGTGTGCCCGGCCAAGGACGCGCAGGGCTTCTGCCACATGTTCAAGGAAGCCAGCTACGCCAACAACGTGGGCGAGGTGCAGGTCGAGATCCCCAACCGCGTGGGCCGCACGGGCTACGGCCCGGGCGCGGGCCAGTACAAGGGTGAGGAGCTGGACGCGTACCACCACCCCGAGGCGCACGGCAACCACTGATCCTGCGTAACGGCCCGGCGGGTCTTCCCCGCCGGGCCAGCCCGGGTCCCCCCCTCGCGCCCGGCGGTAGTGCTCCGGGTGCGGACATTCACCCCCTCCAAGGAGAACCTTGCGATGAGGATCGGATTCAAGCTGGCGGGCCTGGCGGCCTGCACGGTGCTCGCGGTGGCGGCGTGCGACGGCGCGCAGCAGGCGATCTCGGCCCCGGATCGCGAGCTCGCCGGCCTGGGCGTGCCGGACCTGGAAGGGACGCCCGACCTGGTGGTGGACGCCCGCGTCCTGGCCAGCTCGTGGGTGATCAGCGACGAATACCTGTCGCCGAACCTGTGCAGCGTGCAGGAGGGCGACGTGCCTCCGGGCGACCGCCGCCTGCTCCGCTTCACCGTGGAAACTCCCAACATGGGTGACGCGGACGTCGCGATCGGCGACCCGCGCACGCACATCGACCCCAACGGCGACGGCAACTACAGCGACAGCGACGGCCTGTACATCCTGGACGGCTGCCACGGCCACTTCCACTTCCAGAACTACGCCAGATACGAGCTGTTCCCCGTCAACGCCAACGGCTCGCTGGGCGCGGCGGTCAAGGCGCGCAAGCGCGGCTTCTGCATGATCGACACGACGCCGTTCTCCAACGTGAACGGGCAGCCCAGGGAGCGCGTGTACTACAACTGCGGTACCCCGTCGAGCCCCGGCAACCAGGGCATCTCGGTGGGCTATGCCGACACGTACGTGAAGCAGCTCGCCGGCCAGTACTTCGTGCTGGACGACGAGCG
>DASTNU010000967.1:0-12844 GCA_035720605.1 Longimicrobium sp.
CCACGTCGCGGAGGAGGCCCGCTCGTTTCAGCCGGTAGATTCCCGCTCGCGAAGACTGGAAAGGAGTTGCAAGCTGGTTCGAGGCGACCTATTGTTCGGGCGCGTTCCAATCCCGAGCCCACCCATCCGGAGCGAAGCCATGAAAAAGCTCAAGCTGGACATCGAGCAACTGCAGGTGGACACCTTTCACGCGCTTCCCAACGGCGTATCGGCCGAGGGCACCGTCCGCGGAAACGGGCTGACGGAGCTGTGCGAGCCCTCGTTCCTGTACACGAACTGCTGTTCGGGGCAAGCGACCTGCAACACCTGCAACAGCTGCCAGGACACCACTCGCGTGGGCGAGTGCTTCTGCACGGAATGCCCCACCTGCTGGAACTGCGCTGAAGCGTGAGATACGCCGCGAAAAAACCAGCCGACTAGCGCCGGCTGATTTCTTCGGAGTGTCGGGAAAGGCGGGTCGTGGAACCTCGGAGTGAGCGCGCACCGCTCTCACTCCCTTCCGTCATTTCGACAGCGGCGGGCGGATCGGCTTCGCCTAGAAATCGTTCGCGTAGGAGACGATCTTCCAGCGCCCGCCGTGCTCTATCACCGAGCCGAAGAGCTTGAGCGCGGCCGTCTGTCCGTCTGGGGCGGTGACCTCCACCGTGCACCGGTGCCAGTAGCGGATGTCGCCCTCCACCTGCGGCTGCTCCTCGCACGCGTACGCCCCGAACCGGGCCTGGCCGCCGCCCAGCCGGCGCAGCACGCGGGTGATCCCCTTGTCGCTCTCCTGCTCGTGCAGCAGCCACATCACCTCCGGCTGCAGGTTGAGGCCGGGGTTCATCCGCCGCAGCGAGGGAAAGTAGATCCAGCCGTACTCCGCGCGGCTCAGCTCCATCGCCCGCACCGCCGCCAGGTCCTGCCGCGCCACCGCGTCCGCGAAGCGCGCCACCAGGCTGTCGAGCGACGGCGCACCGGCGGAGAGCGAGTCGGTCGCCGGCGCCGTCGCGCGGAAGAGCGCCAGCGCCTCTCCGGGGGCGCGGATGCTGTCCACCCGCGCCGGCGCCGCCTCGGCCGACTGTGTGCCGTCACCGCAGCCGGAGGCGAGCATCGCCAGCACGCCGAGCGCGATCCATCGAGTCATCGTCATCCCGAACCCTGAAAGAGATGGCCTCACACGGAGTCAGCAGAGTCGGCAGAGGATTGGCCTCTGTCGACTCTGCTGACTCTGCGTGAGGAATCGTGTTTAGCGGCGGGCGTAGTACGTCCAGCCCTGCCACCACTTCTCACCGGCGGGCGCCGCGGCGCCGCGGTAGTCGGTGCCGGTCACGAAGGCGCCGCCGACGGTGGCCAGCGTACCGGTGAAGGCGCCTGTGCCGCCGCTCGCCGCCGCGGAGCCGGCGGGCGGCGTCCAGTCCATCGTCGCCAGCGTGGGCGCCGCGGGACGGGTGGGGAAGGCGGTGAAGAGCGAACCCGTGGTGCCGGCGTGGTTCGCGACGCTCCACGCCGTCTTGGTCGCCGCGCTGTCGGCCTCCACCGGGAAGTGGCCGCTGGCGAGGGTGAACGTCTTGGCGTTCTCCGCCAGCAGCAGGTTGCGCACGATCAGGCTGCCGGCCGCCACCCGGTCCCAGGTGGCCTGGTCGCGGATGCTCATGGCCGCGTTGGGCCAGCGGGCGATGATGCCGTTCACGTAGTAGCCGCCCACGCCGCGCCGCAGCAGCATCCCGATCCCGCCGCCGGAGGGCACCACCCCCGGCCCCGTGCCGACGACGGTGAAGTTGGCGAATATCGGCGTGGTGAGCGGGGCGGAGTTGAAGGTGCAGGTGCCGGTGCCCGCGTCGCAGCCGTCGTTCTCGATCCCCTGCGGGTCGCTGGACAGGTTGCCCGAGAAGGCGCGCGGCGGCAGGATCGTGTCCTGGTAGGCGACAATGAACTGCACCCGCCCCTGGTAGCCCTCGGAGGCGTCGAAGTGGTCGTCGCCGCTCTCGTACGACACCAGGTACTTCGCGTCCACCCGCCCGCCGAACCACTCGAAGCTGTCGTCCAGCCCGGCCAGCGTCTGCACGTGGTCGACGGTCGTCCCGCTCCCCACGGCCGCCAGCGTCAGGCTGTTGAGCTCCTGGTTGGGCGCGGGGCCAAAGCCGGCGAACTCGATGCGCACGTAGCTCAGCCGGCCGCTGCTCCCCGCGTCGCCGGCGGCGGTGCCGCCCGAGTAGAAGATGGTGTCGTTGGTGGAGTTGTTGGTCCCCGTGCCCTCGAGGATGATGTCGCCGGTGCGGTTGATCTGCGCCCCGCCGATGACGATCAGCCCGCCCCAGTCCCCCGGCTGCCGCGCGCCCACGTCGCGCGACGAGGTGAAGACGATGGGCTGCGCCGCCGTGCCGATGGCCTCGATGCTGGCGCCGCGCAGGATGAAGAGCGCCGACCCCTGCTCGCCCTCGATGCGCGTTCCCGACTGGATGGTCAGCCGGGCCCCGTTGCCCACGTGGATGAAGTTGGTGAGCCGGTAGACGGAGTCGCGGAAGAAGGTGCGGTTGGCGCTGATGTCGGCGCCGACCAGCGTCACCGGCAGGTTGCTGGTGGTGATGGTCACCTCGCTGGCCGGGCCCACCTCGGCGCCGCGGGTGGCGAAGACGCGGTACCGGTAGGTGGTGGCGGCGGTGAGCCCGCTGTCGGTCCAGGTGGGCTGCGCCGTGGTCCCCACGTCGGCGAAGGTGCCGGTGGCCGGCGCGCGCTGCACCGTGTAGCCGTCCGCGTCCGCCACCGCCTGCCAGGTGAGGGTGACCTGCTGGCTCCCCGCCGCGCCGGTCACGCCCGTGGGCGCGGTGAGCGGCTGCGGGTCCGTTCCGCCGTCGCCGTCGCAGGCCGCCAGCGTCACGGCCATCAGCGCGGACGCGGCGATCCACCGCCGGAGTGCGTTTTTCATCTCTGTCCCGAGTGTGGGTTTTCAGTCTGCTGCGGGCGTGCGCACACACGCCGCGGGGATGATCGCGACGCGGCGTCTTGACGGGTGCACGGGTGCGCTACGGGGATGTCACGGAACGGACAAGAGAATGCCTCACGCGGAGACGCGGAGAGGCAGAGAAGCAGAGGTGATCGCTCCTCTGCTTCTCTGCCCCTCTGATTTTCTGCGTGAGTGCCGTTCGTCCTTGTCAGTTGCGCCAGGTCAGGCCGAACGAGAGGGAGCGGCCGGTGCGGTAGCTCTCGCGGATCACGCCGCCCTGCGTGAACTCGTACTCCGCGTCCAGCAGGTTCTCCGCGTCCAGCTTCAGCGACCAGCGGTCGTGCCAGCCGTGGCGCAGCGAAAGGTCCAGGACACCGCGCGGCTGCTCGTACACGTCCGGCAGCACCCCCGCGCCCGCGCTGGTGATCCGCCGGCCGAAGACGTTGTACAGCACCGTCGCGCTCGTCCGCCCGTCCGCGGGCGACCAGGCCAGCCCCGCGTTCACCACGTACGGCGACTGCCCCACCATCGGCCGGTCGGCGTCCTCGCCCACCACCTTCACCTCGCTGTGCACCAGCGTGGCGTTGGTGATCACGCTGAACGACTCGCCCGCGGCGCCCAGCATCCCCAGCGACTTGCGCAGCTCCAGCTCCACCCCGTAGTTGAGCGCCGACTCCGCGTTGGCGAAGGAGACGATGCGGCTGCCGGAGGTGGGAAGGTAGATGCGCTCGATGGGCCCGTCGAAGCGCTTGGCGAACACGCCCACGCTCACCACCTCGTCCGCGGCGGGATACCACTCCCAGCGCGCGTCGTAGTTCTGGATGAGCGTGCGCCGCAGCCCGCCGTTGCCGCGCACCAGCTCCTCGCCGATCACGTCGCGGTAGGCGATGGCGGAAAGCTCACGGTACTCCGGGCGCGCCAGCGTCTGCGAGGCGCTGAGCCGCAGCTTCTGCCGGTCGGTCAGGTCCACGTTCACCGCCACCGCCGGCAGCACGTCCGTGTACCGCGGGGTGGCCACGTCCACCTCGCCGAAGGTGGGATCCGACGTCACCGTCACCTCCGACCGCTCCACCCGCGCCCCGCCCACCAGGCGGATTCGTCCGGTGACCTGCAGCTCCGCCATCCCGTACCCCGCCGCCAGCCGGTCCTTCGCCCGGTACGACCCGCCCACGCCCAGCGGCACCACCAGGAAGAAGCGGTCGTCATCCCCCGTGAACCGCCCGTCGAAGATCTCGTCGGGGTCGAGTGCCGTCGCGTCCTCCGGCAGCCCCAGCGCGGAGATGCTGTACGAGGTGTTTTCGGCGTCGCGCTCCGTGCCGCGCGCCATGCCGCCGAAGCTGAGCCGGTGCCGCCCGCCCGCGCCCAGTGGCAGGTGGTAGTCGGCGCCGCCCTCCCAGCTCTGCTCGTCCAGGTCGCCGAAGGTGCGCACCGCGGCCTCGTTGCTGATGGCGTACCAGCGGCGCGTGCCGCCGCTGGTGTCCAGCACCCACTCACTGCGGTCGGGCTCCGCGCGGGTCACGGCGGACGAGGTGACCGTCCACTCCAGCCCGCCGCGACCCAGCTGGTGCTCTCCGCGCAGCTGGTTCGATCGAACCGAGCGCTCCACCAGGCGCAGCCGGTTGACGATCAGCTCCAGCCCGGTGATCTCGATGCTTCCCGAGTCCGCCCGCGCCTCGCTCTCCGACGAGCGGTTGTAGGTGTTGTTGAGCGAGATCCGGTGGCGCTCGCCCAGCGACGTGCTCAGGTTCAGCACGCCGCCCCACAGCACGTTCACCCGCGACACGTCGCCGGTAAAGCGGTCGGTCTCGCGCACCTCGCCGGTCTCCTGGTCCGCCAGCAGCACCTGCGCGCGGCGGTGGTCCGCCAGCACCTCGAAGTCGCGCGAGTAGGAGAAGGAGCCCACGTAGCCCAGCTCGCGCCCCAGCACCGGGCTGGTGCCGCCCAGCGACATCGACATCGACCCGTTCGGCCCGCCGGTCTGCTCCTCGGGCAGCCACACGTTGCGGAAGGCGCCCACCATGCGGTTGTAGTCGGCGCTGGTGAGGCTGCGGTCCTGGAAGTCGCCGAACGCCGCCACCTCGTCCGGCAGGGCGCGTCCGGAGCCGAAGCCGGTGTAGTCGACGCGGCCCAGCGGCGGCAGCAGGAGCGTCTGCCCGGTGACGCGCGGGTTGAAGCCCAGCGAGCTGCTGAGCGAGAAGACGGGCTCCGCCGGGTACTCGCGGGTGCGGATGTTCACCAACGCGCCGCTGAAGTCGCCCGCCAGGTTGGGGCTGAAGGTCTTGGTGGTGCTCACGGTCTGCAGCAGCCCGGCGGGGAACAGGTCCAGCGGCACCACGCGCCGCTCCGGCTCCGGGCTGGGGATGCGGGCGCCGTTCAGCGCCGCGGTGGTGTAGCGCTCGCTCAGCCCGCGCACCACCACGTACCGCCCCTCCTGCACCGTCACGCCGCTCACGCGGCGGATGGCCTGCGCGGCGTCGCTGTCCGGGCTGCGGGCGATCTGCTCCGCCCCCAGCGCGCTCACCACGCCGATGGCGGTGCGCTGCTCGTCCAGCGCCTGCGTCACGCTCCCCCGCTCCGCCTGCGCGGTCACGGTCACGCTCTCCAGCAGCAGCGTCGCGGCGGCCAGGGAGACGTCCTGCGTGACGGCGCCGCCCGCGGCCACCCGCACGCCGGTGACGGCCTTGGTGCCGTATCCCAGCGCGGTCACCGTGAGGGTGTGCGCGCCGGCGGGAATGCCGCTGATGGTGTAGCGGCCGTCCACGCCGGCGTTGGCGGCCAGCTGCAGCCCCTGCACGGCCACGCGCGCGGCGGCCACGGGGCGGCCCGTGCCCGCATCCACCACGCGCCCGGTGATCTGCCCGGACTGCGCGGCCAGGGGCGCGGCGGCGAGCGTGGTGAGGGCGGCAAAAGCAGACGCGAGAGCCGTGCGCAGCAGGCTCCCGCGTCGTGTGCCGGGACCGTTCAGTCGGTGAGCGCGTCTCACGAAAGAGGCCTCGTCTTCGGGTGAATCGTCGGAATCGCGCCCCGCGGCGCGGGACGGCGGTAACATCTCCCGCCGCCGTCACGACGACACACATCCTCTGTCGCGGCCCCGTCACGATCGGGATACGCCTTCGACACCAGCCCGCCGCCCCGCTGCCCCGTGATTCGCACCGACCTGTCTCTCCCGGAAGTGGCGTCCGCCCGATCCTGTCCCCTCGCATCAGGCACCGACCGAGGAGCCGACGAACCCGTGCAGGTGGGTAACCCCGAGCACCAGCCTGTCCCCGCGAGTTTTCTTTGGCGTGATGATGATGGTGACGCGCGATGTCACGGCTGCACTCTGGCTTGCATGCATCGCTGCGCCCCGGCAGCCCGCCATCACTCGCCCGATCGCTACCTGCCGTTCACGTTCAGAGTTCGCCTGACGCGCTGCAGGTGATCCCGTCCGCCGAGTTCCGTGGTGCGTCGGCAAGCGTTGTCCCTCACCCGAAAATTCGCGATGGGCCCCTGCCGCACGCCGTCTCTTGTACCCATCCCGTACTCCGCGCCACAACTCTGCACCCGGCCGGCGAAAACGCCACCGCAACGCATCATCCAGCCTTCCCGCGCGCCGTCTCCCGGTCCGGCTACCCCGGCACGATGCCCGCCCCGGCGAACCAGGCGACGGCCAGCGTCCAGCCCGCCACCACGTCGCCAGGGTAGTGAACGCCCAGGTAGCACCGCGAGAGGCCGACGAGCATCGCCAGCGCGACGACGGCGGCGGCCGCGGAGCCGGGGAGCACCTGCGCGACCGCCAGCGCCACCGAGAGCGATGCCGCCGCGTGGCCGGAGGGAAAGCTGAAGCGGTCGGGCGGCTGCACCAGCGCGCTCACGCCCATGGGCAGGCAGGGCCGCGCCCGGCTGACCGTGCGCTTGATGAGCTGCACGCAGAGGTGCGAGCCCACCAGCGCGAAGGCCGCGCTCATCCCCGCGCCCGGGACGGGCCCCGCGAGCAGCAGCAGGGTGAGGCCGATCGTAACGGCCGCGTCCCCCAGGTGCGTCAGGGCGCGCATCAGCCGGTCCAGGCCGGGTTGGCGCCGCGACACGAAGGCGTGCAGCATCCGCTCGTCGTGGTGGTGCAGGCGGGCAAGGATCCAGCTGCTCATCGTCGCGTGGCTCTTCGGCCGGGACCGGCCTGGGGAGGGGATGGCTCCGTGTTCCCGTCACGCCGCGGAGGGAGTGCGGCTGCCGTCGGCGGAGAGGCCGATGCCGGCCAATGCCAGCCGCGCCTGCGCCCGGTAGTGCGCGCGCACGGTCTCCGGAAGGCGCCGCCACTCCGCCTCGCTCGCGGCGGGATGCGCGAAGGTGGACCAGAGCGCGAGCGCGGCCTCTTCTTCCCTGGCGGCGCGCAGCGAATGCTCGGCGTCTCGCTGCATCCGGCACGTCCTCTCGTTGGAGGTGACCCACGTAACGGTGGCGTTCGCGGGAAAGTTTCGCGCGCCCATGTCACGGCCGTTCCACCGCTCCGGAGGGCTTCGTGTAGCGGGATTGCGACGGATTTCCCGAGTCCGGGGGGAAGGGGGAGGATCACCAGGGAGAAACGGAGCAACGGAGGACGTGCATCCTCCGTTGCTCCGTTTCTTCGCATGCGAGCGGTTCCGTACCTCTGTGGATCAGAACGCCGTCTCGGACATCGTCTCGACGCTGCGTGCGGTCTCGCCCGACTGCGGGTTCCAGATTTCGTAGCTGATCGCCAGGCGGTTCAGCCTGCCCAGCCAGAGGTTGACTCCCGGCGTGAAGAGCGTCCCGCCGGCGGCGTCCGGCGGCGGGTCGCCCTCGTGGTCGGGGTCGGCGTGGCTCACGCGCAACGGCGGCTCCACCGCGGCGAGACGGGCTCATCCCGCGTCGATGAAACGGCCAAGCTCACGGCAGAGCCCGTCGTGCAACCGGTTCAGGATGTCTTTTCCGCTGGCGGGCACGTCGGGCTGGGTCCGGCGCATGTGCATCCAGGCGGCCGCGGCCTCGCGCTCGGCGATGCCCGGCGGCCCGTGCGGAAGCCAGTACGTGAAGACGCTGTTCGCCACTTCCTCCAGGTACGGGTGGGGCCGCCCCACCTGTGACAGGATCGGGGTCCACCGGCCCAGGTATCCAAGCCCGGTTGCGAGCCCGACAACGATTCCCCGGTCCACGCCTTCGCCATCGGTTCCGTACAGGCCATCCAGGTATCGTATCGCTTCCGCCGCGTGAGCGGGCCCGTCGTCGTGCAGCCGGCGCGCCAACAGGCCGATGGCTCTGAGGACGACGGCGAGCAGCATCTCTTCGATCCTGCCGTAGCTCAGGTCGTATACGGAATTCGTCCCCTCGCGCAGGCGCGGGTTCTGCTCAGCGATCCGCATGAGCCACGGCAGCAGCTCCACGGTGTCGGCAGCCGCGGCGGCGCAGGCAAAGCGCGCCTGCCACGTGGCGTTCTGCTCGGCTTCGGCCATCTCGCAGAACAGCCCTTTCGCGCGTTCCCCAAGGTGGAGGCTGGGAGATGGCCGGCCCTTGAGGAGTGCGCCGAGTCCCAGGAAGCTGAGGTCGTAGACGGCGGCGCGCCGGTCGTCCTCGTGGTCGGACGCAAGCAAGAACTCGTGATCTTCGTTCGTGCACGCGAACCCCTTGTCGAGCATGACGAGGGGGAACCGGTATGGCCTGGCCTCTTCCATGTAGCGGTCGTAGAAGAGGTACGCCGCCACGGCCCAGAGTCTCCTTGCCCGCTGCCGGTCGAGCACGCCGAGAGCCCGGTGCAGCTGTGCCCACGCTTCGGCGTGGCCGGGGCCTGATACGCGGCGCAATTCACGCCGCAGCACGCTCTCTACCGGCCGAGCGAGAGCCGCATGCCTGGATGCGGCGACCGCCACCGCGACGATCCGCCGGCGGGCGGGCTCCAGCGGTTGGTCCAGAAGAGCGGCAAGGACGCCCGGCGGTACGCGGCTCCCCAGACCAGCAAGGCGATGCCCGGCGGCGAGCGCGGAGCACAGCTCAGCGCCGCTGACGAGGTCGGCAAGGGCCCGGGCCTCCTGTTCACCCCCTGATGCAGGGCCGCGGAGCACCTCGAGCGAGGGCTGCTCGTGCCCATCGACCGCGGCGGAAGCCGGCAGCACCAGTTCGTCCACCAGGCGCCTGACCTCGTCGTCGATCCCGAAGGCAAACCGCCGCAACAGCACGGAGCACACCTCCCCCACCTCCGCCAGGTTGCGGAGCAGCTCCACGCGTTCTTCGTTGCGCTCGCTGATGCGTCGCCCCTCGGTCTGTTGGAGCAGGTCGCGTTCGAGCTCATCGAGCCGTTCCCGCACCTCCTTGCGACTGGGGAACCGGCGCAACTTGAGCACCGCCCGCCACGCCGCCTCCCGCACCTCACCCGCAGGGGCCTGCGTACGCCCCGCAAGCAGGAACTCGAGTTCGGACAGGCCACCCGAAACGATCGCGTCGACGGCGGCGACCACCACGGCGCTCGCCTCCTGGTCGGAATCGACGATCCTGCGGATCAGACGGATGAGCCCATCATGGACCGCGTCGTGCGCACCGGCGCGACCCAGCACTGCCCTCGCCAGGTGTCGAATGACCTCGGCGCGCGCGCCGACCGGCGCCGTGCGATCGTTGCCGATGTCCAGCATGGCCCCCAGCGCCGCGTCGGAACCAAGGACCTGAAGCGCTTCGGAAGCGAGCCGCCAGCGATAGCTGCCGCCGCGTGGATCGCGCAGATCCCGCCGAATCTCGTCGATGAACGCGCCGGCAGTCTCCGGGTCCGGGTACTCCGCGGCCCTGAGAATCCGGGCCGTCAGCACGGGATCCACCCGGAGGGACGCCAGGACTACCTGGTGAACCAGCGCCAGGTCCGCGTCCGCAAAACCAACCAGCATCACCAGCGTCTCGTGCCACCGGTACTCGCGCACGCGCCTGGCCCGCTCGTGTTCGTCGTGCGCCGCGGTATGGAAGAAGTGGAGAGCGGCGAAGTACTCCGCGAACGACTGGTGCAGGAACGCGTAGCCTTCGTCCCCGTGCGCGAGCATGTGGGAATCGACGATCTCGCTCAGCACCTCCTCGCAGCGGAGCGCATCCCATTCGGGTACCAGCCGGCGCACGCTCTCCAGCGTCACGACCGGCGAGGTTTCGGAGACGACGTAGTCGCCCATCCGGGTGAGGACGTGGAGCTTGTCCTCGGTGGCGTGGCGGTAGGGATACGGCTGCTGCCCACTCTCGGCACGGCTCCGCTGCTCCAGGTGCCAGCGCGAAAAGGTGTCGAAGAGGCGGCCGCGACCCGTGAGGACCTCGGTCGGGGATTCCGACCTCTCCATCACCACCCGGGTGATCATCCAGACGAACAGGGGAGTCTGCGCCAGCTGGCGCACCTCGCTCGATGCACCGGTGCCGAACAGGGCGGATATGAGCGCCTGGCCCTGAGTGCGGCGGTCGCGGAAAACGGTCTCGATGTAGCGCGTGACCTCACCCTCCTCCACCTCCTGCAGGTTCACCACCGGGAAGGGAAGGAGCGAGTAGTCGAAATTGAACCGGCGGTGCGTGACCAGCACCGGGGTTTCGGGAAAGAGCTGCCTCAGCCGCACGATCCACGAGGCGACGGCCGGCCGGCTCCCGGGTACCACTTCGTTCAAACCGTCGAGGGTGACGTGAAAGACTCCCAGCGTCAGGAGGTCGGCCAGACGCTCGAGCGAAAGGCTCTCGATGGACGCCCGCAGCGAGGGCGCCTCTCCGCTGAGGCCGAACGCAGCCAGAGCGCCATCGCGCAGTACGGAGACAACCTGTGGAGCCACCATGGCTGAGGCGGCCGCAAACGGTGCGACGGCGGCAGCGGGAAGCACGAGCGGCAGCCGGGCATGCTCCCGGGCAGCTCCTTCCGCGACCGCCTGGGCGAGCAGGTACTCCCACTCCCGGGCGACGGTGGTCTTCCCTCCACCGGCGTCGCCCAGCAGCACGAGCGCCTCGTTCGTTCGCACCAGTTCGATGACGTCCCGGACGGAGGACTCCCTTCCCAGTCTACCCCGCAGACGCATGTAGGCCGGGAGTTGCATGTAAAGCCCGTGCTCCGCCTCGCGACGGTGCTTCGCCTCCAGCGCCGTTTCGCGAAAGGCAGTCGCTGCAATGGACCGCCGCGTGTCCGCCAGGTCGGGAATCGGGATGCGCCGGCGCTGCATCGCCCGACACAGCCAGGCCAGTTCCGATACGCACGACTCCGGGCGGGCAAGCATCTCGGCGGCCAGCGGCCGGCCGTCTCGCCGGAGCTCCTTCGCACTCCAGAAGTCAAAGGGGGTGGAGAGATCCCGGTCTGCCGTGGGTGGAGCGAATCGCCCCGGCTCCAGGCATTCGGCGGCGACGCCCAGAGCGGCGGCGGTCGCCACCCAGCATTGGGTTGCGGCTGGCGGGCGTCGGGCATCGGACGCAAGCGTCGCCGGCAGCTCGGCGTCCGGTCCGACGCACTCCCACTTGAGCACGGAGTGCGCGAACAGAAAGAGGCTTTCGGCATAGTCCTGCCACCACGAGGAGCGGGCCGCCTCCGGGTAGGCCGCCAGGGCTTTCGCCCGTACCGTCCAGAGGAGCTCGAAGGCCCGGCTCAGCTTTGCGCCCACCCTCGGGGTGGCACGGAGACGCCTCACGGCGCGCTCGTGGCAGTGCCCACGCGTCATGGACACGACCGCCAGGAGGCGCTGCAGCCGGACATGGTCCGACCACGTGAACACGGGGGGGAGCGCGTCGCGGAGCAGGCAGAGCTCCAGCTTCACGAAATCGAACAGGAGAGGCTGACCGGCGTCGGTCAGTGCATAGTCGATCAGGCAGGGCAACCGGTATCCGTCCCGCAACCCCACCACCAGGACGTTGCGCGGGTTCAGGTCACCGTGCACCACGGAGAGGAACCGGCCGGCGGCGCTCGCGTTCAGCACTCGCGGAAGCAGCGGAAACGGGTCGGGAACGCGTACGCCCTCGTCCTCCGCCACTCCATTGGCCAGCCGCACGCCCGCGGTGGCGAGGTTGGAGACGAGCCGGCTCCGGTGCTCGGCGGCTCGCGTGCTCCGGACCTTTCCGCAGAAGCCAAAGCTCGACGCCAGACGATCGTACAACCCCGCATCCATCCCGGAACCCGAGGCGTGCACCAGTTCGATCATCACGGTGGGATCGGCCGGACGTCTCGCAAACAGACGCCCCCGCCACCACTGGGGTTCGACGTCGAGCATGGACACCACGGTGCCGGGGTTGCAGCGTCCGGGCTCCGTCGCCATCGCCAGCACTTCCAGCGGGTTCACGCGGCTGTTCGCGCAGGCCTCTGCTGACGCTTCCGAGGATGACAGGAACGCCTTCCGGACGGTATCGACCTCGACCACCAGGTCCACCCCCAGCCGCGTGTTCCAGTACTCGTAGTACTTGTGTTCGCGCGGGATGGGCACGGGGCGAGCATACAGCGTCTCGCCGAGACCGGCGAGCAGGTCGCCGATCGCGTCGCGCGCACGGTCGAGGTGCTCGCCGCCCGCCAGGATCGCCTCTCGCGCGAATGATTCGAAGGTCGCAACCGATTCGCCGTGAAGAGCCTGTCTCGCGTGATCATAGATGATCGCGCCCCACTCGCCCTCCAGCGGGGAAGAGCGGACACGCCCGACGACGTTCGGCGTGACCTCGGAGATCGCCGCGAAGAGCCGGCTGGTGCTGTGCCCGGCCTTGTCGATATGAGACTGCCAGGCCGAGTACTCCTGCCGAAGGTCACCGATCGCGCCCGCCTTCATCACCCGCATCGATTCGGCAGTCGGGTGTTGCACCCGCAGCTCCATGACCAGACAGCCGCTGCGCCCTCCGGACAGTTCGGCGCCGACGACGACAGATTCCGGACGCAGCCTCCAATCGACATCCTGCAGCAGGGTGTCGATGGTGCTGCGGGTTTTCAGTGGAAGATCCCCTGGCTCAAAGGTGACGGCG
>DASTNU010000968.1:0-4945 GCA_035720605.1 Longimicrobium sp.
GCAGGTGCGTGTAGCGGACCTCCTTCTGCCCCGGGCGGCGGGGGAGCCGTGCGACGAGCGGCTCCGGCTCCCGCGCGATCAGCGAGTCGAGCACCCCCTCCAGGTCGGCGAGATCGGCGAACGGCTCCAGCCGTTCGGTCCGCGCGTGCAGCTCGCCCGGCGTCTGCGGCCCGCGGAGCATGAGCACGCCCAGCACCGCGAGCTCGCGCCGGCCGAGCTTCAGCTCCTCGTCCAGCAGGTGCTCGAACCTGGTCACCCGCGAGCCCACCGGCTGGATCTGCCGCACCAGGCCACGGCGGCGGAGCGTGACGGTCGCCGGGATCACCGCGTCCTCGTCGAGCCGCATGACCGGCTCCCGGTTGGTCGTCTGGCTGCACGCCGCCAGGAGCGCGTTCAGGGAAAGTGGATAGTTGTCCGGGGTCGTGACCTCCTTCTCCAGGAGAGAGCCGAGGACACGTAGTTCGACATCCGTGAGCGGGGGGTGCACGGGCGGTCTCCTGTCTCCGAATTCATCCGGGAAGCGCACGAAGCGGGTCCGTGCCGCGAGGCTCCAGCCGTGGTCTCCCGGCATCGCGCGGATCGTGCCGAGGTCGCCGGCTGCCGTCGCCGCAAGCATTCGAGCCTGGTTTCACATGGAAAAACAGAGGAGCAGAGGACCTGGCCGTCAGTCCTCTGCTCCTCTGTTTCCCGGTGTGCGACCGTCTTTGTCGGAATCGGGGTCCCGCGCGCCGGGGCGAAAGCTCCGATGCGGGTTCCGGTCACCCCGCGGCGACGGCGGCCAGGTCGTCGTGGTGCGCGTGGGGGGCGCCGCACGCGGCGATCTGGTCGCGCAGGAGGCCGAAGTACTCCCAGTTGATCCCGCCCTCCAGCCCCGGCTCCAACTGCCGCATCGCGTCTTCCGCCAGCTCCGCCAGGAACAGGGCACCCGCGGCGGCGGTGGCGGGCTGCAGGAGCTCCAGCGCGCGCGAGAAACGCTCCAGGACCTCGCCGGGAAGCCCCGAGCGGTCCAGGTGCTTCATCCCGTAATCCACCGAGTCGGGGTCCACGACGGCGCGGTGCAGCATGGCCGCCATGTGCACCACCTGCGTGGCGCGGAAGGTGGCGTAGAACGGCTCGTCGCGCTGCAGGCACCTGGCGACGTCGCTCAGCGCCAGCAGGAACGACTCGATCAGGCGCGCGACCGCGGCAGGGTCCCTCCTCGGAGAGGCCGGCTGGTAGTCCGCGAACACGCCCTCCCGGTCCAGCAGCACCAGCGGCGGGGAGGTCAGCTTCAGCCCCTCCAGGAAGCTGACGTGCGCGTCGATCCGCATCCCCGAGCGGTAGACGACGATGACGCAGCGAAAGCTGTAGCTGCTGGGAACCACCGTCTGCGCCGTCACCGGGCCCAGCTCGCCCAGCCGCTCGCGCAGGCGGGGAAAGAAGTCGCGGCCGGCCTCCTTGTGGACGACGAAGTGCAGGTCCAGGTCCGAATGCAGGTCGCAGGTGCCGGCGGCGAACGATCCGAAGGCGGCGATGGCGCGCACGGCGGGATCGTCCCTGAACCGCTCCACCAGCGCGTCGGCCGCCGCCTGGAGCATGGACACGTGTTCACGGATCGTGGCGCCGTCGGAGGCGCCGGGGTGCTCGAGCGTGGTCACCGGATTCTGTCAGTGGAGGTGTGGGGGTGAGGCGGCCGCCGCTTACGCGGGCTGAGGATGAGGGCATTCGGACGGCCGCGGCGGAACCAGGCATCTTCATCCGCTGGAGCCAAGCTTGAGGGCGAGGGCCGCAAAGACGCATTCATGCACCCGCGCCGTCGGCTCGCCGCGTACAAAGCGTTCCAGAGCCTCGATTGAAAGCGCCCACTCCCGCGCCGCTCTGCCACCCTCCTCGTCCATCCTGCGGCCGCGCAGCCGTCCGCGCTGCTCGGGGAGGATGGGTTCTGGGCCGTGCGCCAACAGGAGCGCATCTTCATTGCGACACTTGAGCGCCGGTGCCACGGAAGGGATCTCGCCGTCCGATGCTCGCTCCAGGGGCCGGACCACGATCCCCGCACGCCCCTGCGCGAGCGCGGTCTCCCACCACGCCACCGTATCGGCTTCGGCGCCACGATGTGCGAGGTCGATCACCGTCTGATCTGCTCCGAGCAGCGTGTGCGGCGCTGCGTGACATGCGGGGGCGAGCCGCTCCTCGTGCCAGCACGGGTCGCCTTCCGCGTAGACCGCGCCCTCCCCGGCCAGGAGGCGGATGGGCGTGAGCCGCAGCTGGTCCGCCGTCTGCGCGGAGCTGACGGCACGCCGGCACGCAGCCATGTACGATGTGACCAGCGCGGAGCGCTGGTGGGTGCGGGCCAGGAGGGCCGTGGCGTCCACGCCGGCCGCCACCGCGAGCGCAAGCGCTGCCTCGGCCGCTTCGAGCGTGGTCCGGGTCGCGGTGGTCACCGCCCTGTAGAGCGCCGGCGGCGGACGGAGGCGCGGGTTGACCTCGTCCATCACCGGCACACCTGGGCCGATCACTCCCTCCAGTGCCACCCAATCCGTGGCGAGCTGCTCCCATACCCGTCCGCCGTCCAGGGCCCGCCGAACTCGCGCGAGGAACGCTTCTTCCGCCACCTGTGTGGCGAAGAAGGGCCGTCCGGTCACCGTGTAGACCGCCCCGGTCTCGCCTGCCGCTATCCGGAAGCGGCGCCTTGCGCCTTCCGCGTCGCGGCAAACCACGAGGGCTATGCGCGTGCCCGAGTGCAGCGGCTGCAGCGCGACCCTAGCGAGGCCGTTGGCCCGGTAATATGCCAGCGCCGCAAGCGGATGCTCCAGCGCGTCGGATCCGGGCACGGTCACCGCCGCGGGTGTCGCGGGAGGAAGGTAGACGAGCCAGCGTGGGTCGACGGCAAAGCGACTCATCACTTCCAACGCTTCAGCGGTCTGTTCCGCCGTCACGTGGACATCGTCGGCAAGCCGTGTCGAAATGATGCGATCTCCCGCGACGTCCTCCAGGTGGATCCCCGCGTGAGGTCCGGGTGGACCATCGCCACCCGCTCCCGATGAGGTGCCTGGCGGCGACGCCTCCGACAGCCGCTCGAAGACAGCCATCTGCGAGAGCGCCCCCACGTGCGGAGCCTCTGGTCCGGCCGCGGCGAATCGCACTGCATATCCATGCCGGCCGGCCACCTCTTCGGCCCAGGCGCGGAACTCCGCGCGTGTCCACTCGAAGCGATGATCTGGATGGCGCATTCGCTTGCCGCGGTCTCCGAAGAGAGTGTTGTAATCGGCGTTCGGCGTAGTGACCACCACCGTCGCCGGACGAGCCGTCTCCCACACCGCTCCCTCAAGGGCGGCCAGCTGCGGCGGGTCCATGTGCTCGATGACTTCGACCAGTGCGGCGGCGTCGAAGCCCACCAGCCGCGCGTCGCCGTATGCCAGCGACCCGTGGAGGGCCCGCGCCCGCCCGCTAGCCGGCAGTCGTGATGCCGCCTCCGCCAGTTCGTCGCGCGCCACCTCGACGCCCACCACCTCCTCGAACTGGGACTCTTCCGTCAGCCGGCGCAAGAGCCTGCCGGCCCCGCACCCCAGGTCCAGCACGCGCCGGGCGCCGCTCTCCCTGAGCGTCTCGACGACCACCTCGTGACGCAGGTCGTGGTGCTGCGAACGCGGCAGACGCCCGAGAAGGCGCCACTCCAGAAGCTCGCGCTCCGGGTGTGTCTCCAGCCACGCGCGTGCTTCCTCCCACACCTCCCCGGCGTCTCCGCCGCGCATCCGCAGGTGCTGATCGTCGAAGAGGGGGAGAAGGACGCGCAGGTGGGACAGCACCTCGCGAAGGCGGTGGTGGCCTGAAAGCACCACCGAGTAGAAGGGGCTCTTCCCCACCTGCGGCCGCTCCGGCTCCACCGGAAGCCGTGTCGCGTCCAGCGTGTATCCCATCGGCCCTACGACCCGGGCAAGCATCGATTCGCCCGCCGGGCACCAGAACGCGGACAGCCGTGCCTCGATCAGGCGCGGCACATCGTCTTCGGGAGACGGAGCAGAAGCGAAGAGCCGGCCGAGCGCAGCCCCCAGGAGTGCTCCGGCTCCGGCTGCGTATGCCGAGTGCGAAGGGCCGGGGCTCCCCCCACGTGGGGTCGCGGGATCGGGCTCCAGGATCACCGCCACGGCATTCTCGGCGGGATGGAAGAGGTGCGCCTGTCCTTCCGGCAGCTCGATCGTGAGCACCGCGGCAGGGACGGTCCCCGGCAGGCGTACGAAGCCGGACGTGGGCGATTCCGGTGTTCGCAGGGTCAGCAGCATGGGTTCAGTGGCTCAGCGGAAGTGGAACAGCGGGTCGGACCCTGGATCGGATGACGGAACCTGCTGGATATCGACGCGGCTTCCGCGGACGGAGCCGGGGTGCTTTCGGAGCGCGAGGAAGATCCGTCGTGCGTGCCGGGAGCTCGCAAGATCGCACCTCGGGTGTTGTGAAGGACTGGCTCATGAGGCGCTCCAGCGGAGATCGGCGCCTGCCGGTGGTTCTCCCCAAAAATTCTCATGGCCCCCTGCCGCACCCAACCCGTCCACCGACCCCTGGCCTCGCCCACCCGGGCATCCTGCCGGGGACCGACGGAATTGGGCGTACATACCATCACTCTGGATCCCCCTGCAACGAAATCGACGAAGAACCGGAAAACGGACCTTCTGGATCTGCAGGCCGCCGGTTCGAGTCCGGCCTGGCCCGCAGCTGCAATGATCTCCCACCGTGACCTGCGGTGGGGGCTGCTTGTTGCCGCTGTTCAGCCCGCGGCGTTGACGTGCCCTGCAGGTTTCGGTGGCGTTGCGAATTCGAAGATCCGCCCTCCCATCATGTCCAGCACCGAATCCGCGATCACGATCGCCTTCCGGGGCGAGCCGGAGTCGTAGAACGACTCCACCTTCGCGGCGAGCGAAGGATCTCCGCTCCGGACGCTCCGCAGCAGGATCGTGGGTTTTTTGTGGACCCA
>DASTNU010000969.1:0-2151 GCA_035720605.1 Longimicrobium sp.
CCCCGGCCGGGGCCGGCGTCGGGGCGCATGGCCCGGCTCAATCCACCGCGCGAAAGCGGTAGCCCACCCCCGGCTCCGTCACGATCAGCACCGGGCGGACCGGGTCGCGCTCGATCTTGCGGCGCAGGTTGGCCACGTGCACGCGCAGGTACGCCTGGGGGTCGCCGGGGGAGCGGCCCCACACCGCGCGAAAGATCTGGTCGTGCGTCAGGGTGCGCCCGGCCTGGCCGACGAAGGCGCGCAGCAGGGCCCACTCCGTGGGCGTAAGGTGCATCTCCTGGTCATCGCGATGGAGCGTGCGGCGCGCCAGGTCGACGCGCAGCCCGTCCACCTCCAGCGGCCCCGCGTCGCCGGGGAGGGGCGCCGTTCGCGCGCGGCGCAGCTGGGCGCGCACCCGGGCCTGCAGCTCGGCGGTGCTGAACGGCTTGGTGACGTAGTCGTCGGCGCCGGCATCCAGCATCCCCACCTTCTCGCTTTCCGAGTGGCGGGCGGAGAGGACGACGATGGGCGCGCTGGACCACCTGCGTATCTCGCGGCACACGCTGGCGCCGGCGGCGTCCGGAAGCCCCAGGTCCAGGACGATGAGGTCGGGCCGCTCCGCCGCCGCCAGGTCGATCCCTTCCCTTCCGCCGGCCGCCTCGAGCACGCGCACCGAGTCGCCGGCGAGCGCGTTGCGCACCACCCGCCGGATCTGCGGCTCGTCGTCGATCACCAGGATGGTCGCCTCGCGCATGCCCGCATGTTACGCGCGGCGCCAGGGCGACGCCAGCGAAGGTGAACGGGGAACGGGTGAACGGGGGGACGGGGGGACGGGGGATGGCCGCCTTCCACCTGGGCGGGTACCCGCGGCTGCAATGGCAGAAGCCCGTTCGGCGCCGCTGTCGAATCGCCAAACGGGGTTTCAACTGCTCTGCGAGATGCCGGCGGGCACCTCAACCGCCGCGACTCATGCGCGGGGCCGGCGCTCATCCGTCCATCCATCACCCCATCACCCCATCACCCTCCGCCGCGGGGAGCGTGAACCGGAACGTGTTCCCGCCCGCGGAGCCGCTCTCCACCCAGATCTGCCCGCCGTGCGCCTCCACGATGGACTTGGCGATCGCCAGCCCCAGGCCGGCGCCCGCCTTGCCCCCCCGCTGCGCCTGCCAGAAGCGGTCGAACAGGCGGGGCAGGTGCTCCGGCTCGATCCCCGGGCCGGTGTCGCGCACCCAGAAGCACAGCCACTCTCCCCTGCACTCGGCCCCCAGCTCCACCCGCCCGCCGTGCGGGGTGAACTTGATGGCGTTCCCCACCAGGTTGCCGAACACCTGCAGCACCCGGCCGTAGTCCGCGTGCGCGGCGGGGAGGTCGTCCGCCGGAAAGATCGCCAGCGCCACCCCTTCCTCGTCCGCCACCGGGCCGAACATCTCTTCCACCGCGCGCAGCAGCGCCCCCGTGGCGCAGCTGCGCGGCCGCATGGCCATGGACCCGCTCTCCAGCGACGACACCTCCAGCAGGTCCTGCGTGAGCGCCGTCATCTGCTCGGCGGCCCGGCGGATGATCTGCAGCTGCTTGCGGTCGCGCTCGCTCAACGCCTCCGCGCCGCCGTACTCCGCCAGCACGGTGCTGGCGATGAGCACCGCGTTCAGCGGGTTGCGCAGGTCGTGCGACACCACGGCCACCACCTCGTCGCGGACGTGCACCGCCTGCCGCGCCTGCTCGTACAGCCGCGCGTTCTCCACCGCCAGCGCCGCGCGCCGCGCCAGCTCCTCGGCCACCGCCAGGTCGCGCGCGTCGTACCCCTCGCCGCCGGTGCGGGCGAGCGAGACGGCGCCGAGGATGCGCCCCTTGGCGCGGATGGGGACCACGATCGCCGACGTGACGCCCAGCGCGCGGATCGCTTCGCGGTGCTCCGGACCGATGGTCATGTCTTCCAGCGTGGCCTCGTCCACCACGGCCATCAGCTCCGGCACGCCCGTCCGCAGCACCCGCATCACCGGCTGGTCCGCGTCCAGGGGGACGGGAAAGGCGCGGAGGACGTCGCGCACCTGCTCCAGGCGCGCCGGGTCCGCGTGGGCGATGCCGGCGGCGCGGAAGTAGTCGCCCTCCTCCACGTGCACGATGCAGTAGTCCGCCAGCGAGCCGGCGCAGACGCGCGCCACCTGCTGCAGC
>DASTNU010000970.1:0-2755 GCA_035720605.1 Longimicrobium sp.
CACCCGGGCAATCCAGCCATCCGCACCTCATCCGCATGATCCGACACTGGCGCAAGCTCGCCCTCCTGATCGTCGTGGGCGCCGCGGCGGCGGCTTGCTCGCCGGGGTACGTGCTGCGCGCCGCGTGGGAGGAATCGCGCATCCTCAGCCGGCGCAGGCCCATCGCGCGCATCGTGCAGGACACCGCCACGGACTGGGAGACGCGCGACAAGCTCCTGCTGGTCCTGCAGGCCCGCCAGTTCGCCGCGGACTCGCTGGGCCTGGACGCGGGGAACAGCTACACCCTGTTCTCGCGCATCGACAGCGACACGCTGGTGATGGTGCTTTCCGCCGCGCACAAGGACCGGTTCCAGCCGCACACCTGGTGGTTCCCCATCGTGGGCGACGTGCCCTACAAGGGGTTCTTCGAGCTGGAGGACGCGCGCCGCGAGCAGCGCCGGCTGGAGGCGCGCGGCTTCGATACCTACCTGCGCCCCTCCGCCGCCTTCAGCACGCTGGGCTGGTTCAACGATCCGCTGCTCTCGTCGCTGCTTCGCTACGACCACGTGTCCCTGGCCAACACCGTCGTCCACGAGATCTTCCACAACACCTTCTACGCGCCCGGACAGGCCGTCTTCAACGAGAGCCTGGCCAACTTCGTGGGCGGGCGCGGCGCCATCGAGTTCTTCTGCCGGCGCGACGGGCCCCGCTCGCCCACGTGCGAGACGGCCACGGCGGCGTGGAACGACGACCTGCTCTTCGGCGCGTTCCTGGGCGAGCTGGTGGCGGAGCTCAGGGCGCTCTACGCGCGCGCCGACCTTTCCTCCGGGGAGAAGGTGCGCGAGCGCGAGCGCATCTTCACCGCGGCGCAGCGGCGCTTCGCCGAGCAGGTGCGCCCGCGGCTGCGCGTGGACACCTTCGCCACCTTCACGCGCGACCCGCTGAACAACGCCACCCTCATCGCGCGCCACATCTACTACGACCGGCTGGATCTCTTCGAGCGGGTGCACGCCTCGCGGGACCACGACTTCATGCGGGCGATGAACGACATCATCGCCGCCGCGCGCTCCAACAAGGCGGATCCCTACGCCGCCGTAGCCGCCCTCGTGCCATGATCCGCATCGCCAGAACGGGCTGGATGATGATCGCCGCCGCCGCGCTCGCCGCCTGTGGTGGCGAGAGCGACGCGCCCGGGGACACGCCGCCGCCCGCCGATACCGCCGCCCCCGCCGCCGTGCCCGCGGCCGATACCGCCGACACCACGCGGATGACGCCGCCCGCCCCGCCGCCGCCGGCCGCGCAGCAGGACACCGGCGTCACCCCCTGGCGCGCGCTGGAGATGCCCAGCGAGCCGTGGACGCAGACGGCGGAGAGCCCGCAGGCGCTGCTGCAGCGCGTCCGCGACGTCGTCGCCGCGCAGCTGGAGGAGCCGGACGCCAGCGTCCTCCCCACGCGGATGGAATCCACTTCCGCCGACAGCGCCACCGGCATCCTGGTCCACCCCGACCAGGCGGACGATTCCGTGCGCGACGTGGAGTTCCGCCTGCACATGCGCCGCGAAGGATCGGCGTGGAACGTCGTCGGCGTGGAGCGCCGCGAGCACTGCCGCCGGGGCGTGGCGGAGGGCGGGCTGTGCGCGTGATGGCCGCGGCGCCGGCGCATCAAACTGAAGACTCCCGGGAGTAGTACGCGCAGCCTGGAGTGAGCCGGATTTCGTGAATTTCCGCGCGGCGGCGGGAAGCATATGCACACGGCTGGCGGATGCGGAGCGCTCCCGTTTTCTCAGCATCCGTGGGGCTTGCGCGGACGGTCCGGAGCGTACACCTTGGGGAGAAATTCAGGCGGAATCGGCCGCCTGACGGGATCGCCGCGTGCGAAACGCGGCGCCCCGCACAGCAGAGAGCCGCCGGCGCACCCGCGCCGGCGGCTCTCGCGCGCTTCGGACCCTTCACGCGCACGCTGGAGCCTCCCCGCGATGGGCAACATTCCTGGGTCTCGAAAGGAGCGGTTCTACGAGAAGAAGTACGTCGTGGAACTCTTCGCGATGCTCCCGCCGTTGGTCACGGCAGCCGTCGGTGCGCTGATCAATCTCGCCGATCCCGCCAAACGCACTCTCGGCTGGTGGCTGGCCGGTGCCACGGCATGGCTGGTGGTGGCGAGCACCGTGAAAGTGCTGCACGCCGCCGTGCAGGACCGTGAGCGCAAGCGCGTGCAGGAGTACGATGGACTTCGCGGTTCACTTTGGGTACTTTACGAGGCGGTCCGTAGTGCTGCGGGGGCATCGACCGTCGGCGAGGGAGCACTGCGCATTACGATCCATCGTGTCGTGGACGGGAGCCGGGGTGAGCGACTGGAGCAGTTGTTGCCCTACGTCGGCGGGACAGGTGGACCGCCACGGCGTGTGTTTGACGTGCGCTCGGGCGTGATCGGACTTGCCGTGCGCAAGAAGGACGTGGTAACGGTGAGCCGCAAGAGCAATGGACCCGCGGATCTCGTCAGGGAACTCGTTCACGACTGGGGCTACACGGAGGACGAGGCCCGGGCGATCAGTGCCGACCGCCAGACCTGGATGGCCGTGCCCATGTTGAGCGCAACGCAGGTGCCGCTGGCGGTGGTGTCGCTGGATTCCAGCATCTCGGACTTCTTCTCGCCGGAGATCCAGAAGGTCGTGCTCGGGTGCTGCCGGGGAGTGGGTGCCTACATTCTGGAGGCGTACTGACATGGCGGATCAGACCAGCAACGGAGGCGGTGGCGGCCCGTGGGGCGAGCCCCTCAA
>DASTNU010000971.1:0-4678 GCA_035720605.1 Longimicrobium sp.
CATCCCGATGAGCATCAGCCGATAGACCATGTCCATACAGACCATCGACGCGGGCCGGCGCGTGACGCGCGTGGAGGCCCTGAAGCGCGAGATCGAATCGCACGTGCGGCACACGCTGGCGCGCGACATGGCGTCCGCGACCAAGCGCGACATCTACATCAGCACCGCGCTGGCCATCCGCGACCGGCTGGCGGAGCGCTGGGCGGCCACCGACGCGCGCTACCAGCACCGCGACATCAAGCGCGTCTACTACCTGTCGCTGGAGTTCCTGATCGGCCGATCGCTGCAGAACGCCATCATCAACCTGGGGCTGGAGGGCGCCACCGCCGAGGCGCTGGAGGAGCTGGGCCACAGCCTGGACGAGATGCGCGAGCGCGAGCCCGACGCGGGGCTGGGCAACGGCGGCCTGGGGCGGCTGGCGGCGTGCTACCTGGACTCCATGGCCACGCTGGAGCTTCCCGGGATGGGGTACGGCATCCGCTACGAGCACGGCATCTTTCGCCAGGCGGTGGACGAGGCCGGGCGGCAGGTGGAGAAGCCGGACAACTGGCTCCACGACGTGAACCCGTGGGAGATCGTGCGCCCGGACCGCGCCTACACGGTCAAGTTCAACGGCCGCGTGCAGGCGCGGCCGGACGAGACCGGGCGCATCCACTTCGAGTGGGTGGATACCGGCGACGTGCTGGCCATGGCGTACGACACGCCCGTCCCCGGCTACTGCAACAACACGGTCAACACGCTGCGCCTGTGGGCCGCCAAGGCCACCGAGGAGTTCGACCTGGAGGGCTTCATCCGGGGCAACTACCTGGCGGCGGTGCAGGCCAAGACCGACACGGAGACCATCAGCAAGGTCCTGTATCCGCCGGACGACACGGGCGCGGGGAAGGAGCTGCGGCTCAAGCAGCAGTACTTCTTCGTGAGCGCCACGCTGCAGGACATCATCCGCCGCTACAAGACGGAGCGCACCCGGTTCGCGGACTTCGCGGAGAAGGTGCAGATCCAGCTGAACGACACCCACCCCGCCGTCGCCATCCCGGAGCTGATGCGGCTGCTGATGGACGAGCACGGGCTGGAGTGGGACACCAGCTTCGACATCGCCCGCAGCACCTTCGCCTACACCAACCACACGGTGCTGCCGGAGGCGATGGAGGAGTGGGGTCTGGAGCTGTTCGGCCGGCTGCTGCCGCGCCACCTGGAGCTGGTGCGCGAGATCGACCGGCGCTTTCGCGACCGCGTGCAGGAGAAGTTTCCCGGCGACGCGGCGCGCGAGGAGCGCATGGCCATCATCAGCGGGGGCAGGGTGCGGATGGCGCACCTGGCCATCGTGGGCAGCCACACGACGAACGGGGTGGCGGCGCTGCACACGGAGATCCTCAGGGACCGCATCTTCCGCGACTTCCACGAGCTGTGGCCGGAGCGGCTGACCTCGGTGACCAACGGGGTCACGCAGCGGCGGTGGATGGTGAAGTCCAATCCCGAGCTCGCCGGGCTGATCACCGAGGCGATCGGGCCGGAGTGGATCACCGACCTGGAGAAGCTTTCCGGGCTGGAGGAGCTCGCCGGCGACGCGGCGTTCCAGGACAGTTGGCGCAAGGTCAAGGCGGAGAATCGGCGGCGGCTGGCGCAGCTGGCGCTGAAGGAAGCGGGGGTGGAGGTGGACCCGCGCGCCATGATGGACGTGCAGGTGAAGCGGATGCACGAGTACAAGCGCCAGCTGCTGAACGCGCTGCGCTGCCTGGACACGCTGCTGGAGCTGCGCGAGACGCCGGACCTGGACGTGCCCGCGCGGGCGGTGCTGTTCGGGGGGAAGGCGGCGCCCACCTACTGGACGGCCAAGCTCATCATCCAGCTCATCAACCGCATTGCCCGCGAGGTGAACGAGGACCCGGCGGCGGGGCGGCTGCTGCGGGTGGCGTTCATCCCCGACTACCGGGTGTCGCTGGCGGAGCGGATCTTTCCCGGCAGCGACCTGTCGGAGCAGATCAGCACGGCGGGGTTCGAGGCGTCGGGGACGGGGAACATGAAGTTCGCGCTGAACGGCGCGCTGACCATCGGCACCCTGGACGGGGCGAACGTGGAGATCGCGGAGCGGGTGGGTCGCGAGAACCTGTTCATCTTCGGCCTGACGGCCGACGAGGTGGAGGCGCGCAAGGCGGAGGGGTACAACCCGCGCGCGGAGTACGAGGCCAGCCCGCGGCTGCGGCGGGTGCTGGAGCACATCGGCCAGGGCTTCCTTTCCCCGGAGGACCCGGGGCTCTTCCGCCCCCTGGTGGAGTCGCTGCTGAACCACGACCCCTACATGGTGCTGGCGGACTTCGACGCGTACCTGGACGCGCAGGCGCAGGTGGACGCGGCCTGGCGCGACCAGGCGGAGTGGACGCGCACGGCGATCCTGAACGTGGCCCGCTGCGGCTGGTTCAGCAGCGACCGCTCGGTCAGGGAGTACGCGGAGCGGATCTGGAAGCTGTAGGAAGCCTTTCTCTCCGCTGGTTCCGCGGAGAGGGGGTGAGGGTGCTTCGACGAGCATCGAACTGCGCCCGCGTGAGCAACCTCCCCCGACCCCCTCCCCCGCTTCGCGGGAGAGGGGGAGTTCGTTTCGTGCTTGGTCCGGGCTCCAGTCCGCGCAGGCGGACTTCGTGACATTCCAGCAGCGGTTTCAACCGCCGGGCGCGGGGCCGGCGCTCACGCGCCGTCGTGTCGATTCACCTGGGTCGGGCGAGTGGCATCAACCCCCGGGCCTCACGAAGGCGGGGCGGCCTTCGGTGCCCAGGCGGTCCACGGGGGAGACGGCGACCAGGTCCACGGGCGGGCCCGGGGTCTCGCGCATCTCTCCGTACATCTCCAGGGAGCCCGGGAGGACCTCCACGGTCCACGCCCCGCCGCGCCGCACGCGAACGATCCACCACCGCGGCTTCTCTCCACCGGCGGGCTCGATCTGCACGACGAAGGAGCCGCCGGGCCGGTCGGAAGGCAGGGTCATCGTTGCGCGCGGCGCGGGAAGCACGCGGCCGCCCAGCCACGGGGACGCGGGGACGAGCGCCCGCTCGCGGTAGGGGCCGTTCAGCAGGCGCTCGTTGAGCGAATCGGGGTTCGCCATGAACGCGCGCATGCTGAAGTGCACGTTCCCCGTGGCGCCGGGGATGCCGCGCGTCACCCACACCTGGTCCGTCACCTCTTCCGCCCGCCACGCGGCGGGCCCGCGATCCAGCGTGCGGCTGGTGAAGTTGCCGGGCCACAGGTGTCGGCCCTTCACGTTCTGCTCCGTCCACCAGCGCAGCAGCGGGGGATAGCTCAGGTCCGGCCGCGAGATGGGCCAGTACAGCTGCGGAGTGAAGTAGTCCATCCACCCCTCGCGCAGCCACCGCCGCGCGTCCGCGTACAGCTGCTCGTGCTGGTCGAAGCGCGTACCGATCCCGGGCGGGAAGCCCGGCCGCCACACGCCGAAGGGGCTGATGCCGAACCTGACCCACGGTTTCTCGCGCTTGATCCCCCGGTAGATCTCGCGGATGAAGCCGTTCACGTTCTCCCGCCGCCAGTCCGACCGCGACATCCGCCCGCCGTCCGCCACGTAGCGCCCCCAGCTTGGCTCGTCGGGAAAGTCGATCGGCCGCCCCGCGCTGTCGTTCTCCGGATAGGGGTAGAAGTAGTCGTCGATGTGCACGCCATCGACGTCGTAGCGCCGCACCACGTCCAGGATGACGCGCAGCGAGTGGGCGCGCACCGCGGGCTCGCCGGGGTCCATCCACTGGTACGCGCCGTACTGCCGCACCAGCTGCGGATGCGTCCGCGAGACGTGCGTCGCCGCGGCGGGCGAGCGGGCGGAGGGGTGACGCGCGCGGTAGGGATTGAACCAGGCGTGCAGCTCCATCCCGCGCCGGTGCGACTCCTCCACCGCGAAGGTCAGCGGATCCCACCCGGGCGCCTGGCCGGAGACGCCGCTCAGGTACTCCGACCACGGCTCGTGCGGCGACTCGTACAGCGCGTCGGCGGCGGGGCGCACCTGCAGGATGACGGCGTTCATCCGCAGCTCCGCCGCGCGGTCCAGGATGGCCGTCAGCTCCGCGCGCTGCGAGTCGGCCGGCAGCCCCGGCCGCGACGGCCAGTCGATGTTCGCCACCGTGGCCACCCACACCCCGCGAAACTCCCGCCGCACCGCCGGCAGCCGCTCCCCGCCCGGCACGGAAAAGCCCGTCGGCGGATTCGCCACGCACCCGGCGAGGGCGAGCGGCGTGATGCAGAACCCGAGCAGTTTTCTCATCGTCCTCCAGTTCGGAGCTCCGTCATGAGATATCCTTGTACCGGGGGACAAGCTACTTGAATTCGGTGTGGTTCGCCCGTCAGAGCGGAGCGATCCCCAGGTCGAAGCGCATGCTGACGGTGTGCGGGGAGCGCTTCATCAGCTTGTTGACCTTGAAGCCCTGCGCCCTGTACCAATCCATGAGGTCCGGCTGCGCATCCAGTGACACGTAACGGCAGCCGATTTCTTCCGAGTGGTTGATGGCGAAGGCGATCACGTCACCGACGACCAGGCGGCCGAGACCCTGTCCCTGGAAAGAGCGGTGAACGCCGGGTTGCGCGAGCTTCAGCGCGCTCAGGTACCGGTAGCGAATTCCGTATGGTTTCTCTCGCGTCCCGAGTTCGAGCGAATCCATGCAGATTGTCGCATACGCCGCCAGAA
>DASTNU010000972.1:0-3677 GCA_035720605.1 Longimicrobium sp.
CGCAGCAGGCCGGCCTCGCGCGCGTCGGGGTCGGCGCGGCGCACGATCTCGCGGTAGGTGCGCATCACCGACTCCGTCTGGCGGCTCTTGAAGAAGTCGACCGCCCACAGCGCCGCCTCGGCGTCCGTGAAGAGCCGCTCCAGCAGGTCGATGGGCGCGGGGGGCGCGTCGCGGCGGGGCGGGCGGAACCCCTGTGCCGCGCCCTCGGCCGCCATCCACAGCTCGTACGCCATCACCAGCACCGCCTGCGCCAGGTTCAGCGAGGTGTGCTCGCTGGTGGGGATGATGCAGGTGCGGTGGCACAGGTCCAGCGCCTCGTTGTTGAGCCCGTGGTCCTCGCGCCCGAAGAGCAGCGCCACCGGCCCCGCCTGCCCCGCCACCGCTTCCGCGCCGCGCGCCAGCAGCTCCGGCGCCAGCGCGCGCGGCCGGCCCACGGCGCGCTTGGCCCGGCGCGCGCGTGCCGTCATCCCCACCACGTAGGCGCAGTCGGCCAGCGCGGTGGCCAGGGAATCGTGGATCTCCGTGCGCTGCACCACGTCTTCCGTGCCGTGCGCGATCCCCTCGATGCGCCACGGGTCCCACTCCGCCGGCTGGATGAGCCGCAGCCGCGACAGGCCGAAGTTCTTCATGGCGCGCACGGTGCCGGCGATGTTCACGTAGTCCTGCGTCTGCCACAGGACCACGATCACGCCGTCCAGGGCCGCGCGCCCCGCTCCGCTCTCCGCGCCGGCCGCCTCCGGCCCGCCGCTCTCGTCCGTCTGGCTCACGTTCTCCGCGTGTTGGCCCCTCCCCCGGCCCCTCCCCGCACAAACTGCGTGCGGAGAGGGGAGAAGGTCAGGGACGATTCGACGGGGATCTCCTATCACTGCGTCCGCGAGGTGGGGCCCCTCCCCCCGGCCCCCTCCCCTCGCAAACTGCGCGAGGAGAGGGGGAGAACTGCATCGGCGCCACGAAGAAGGCATCCGCCCCCGGCGGAGCGGATGCCTCGATCCCGGCGCGAGGGGTGAAACGACATCGGGAGCCGGCGGCGGCGTCCGCCGCCACTCCCCACTCCCCACTCCCCACTCCCCACTCCCTATTCCCTATTCCCTGGGCTTCCGCACCAGCCCCTGCGGCTCCCCCAGGTCATCCCCGTCTCGGTCGCGCCGGGGCATCAGGTCGCCGGGGTTCATCCCCATGCGCGCGGACATGCGGCCCAGCAGCACGCGGGCGGCGCGCACGTCGTGGCCCACGTCGATGAACAGCAGCGTCAGGTCGCCGGCGCCCCACAGCATGGCCGCCAGCACGCCGCCCTGGATGACCTCCGCCAGCAGGTTGAAGGCGGCGCCCGCGCCCTCGTACATGAACCCCGCCACCACCTCGGCGATGATGGCGACGACCACGATCATCGCCACGATCTTGAAGAGCCGCGCCACGTACTGCAGCCCGATGTACGGCTCCGTGTCCTCGGTGCGGATGGCGCCGGGGTCGCGGCGCACCTCGCGCTCGCCGTCCGCCGCGCCGCCGCCGCGGGGCGGCTCCACGCGGATCTCCGTCCCCGGCCCGCGGGAAGGCTCCTGCACCCGGCCGACCGCCTCTTCCTGGGCGCGGACCCACTGGTCCCGCGGCCGCTCCCCGCCCTCGTCCTCGCGATGCATCGTCCCCCTCCCCCTGGTTCGTGCCGGTTCGTCCCGACTGACCGCTTCTCGCCCTAATCCCGGCCCCGCCGCCGCTGGGGGACGAACAGGTGCGCGTCGGTCACCCCCACGCGCCGAGCCGTCTCCACCGCCCACTCCAGCCGGACCACCTGGCCGCGCCCGTGCCCGTCGCTCCCCAGCGAGAACCGGACCCCCGCCTGCAACGCCTTGCGCAGCAGACGGTCGTGGGGGAGACGGTAGCGGTTGCTGATCTCCAGCGCCACCCCGCTGCGGGCCAGCGCCTCCACCCAGCGGTCCTCGCGCTCGTCCGTCCACCACGCCTCGACGTCGTCCTCCAGCTCGTAGAGCGCGGCGGGCGCCAGCGTGCTGTGCGCGACGATCTGGATGGGCATGGTTCGCACCATCCGGCACAGCTCGTCCACCATCACGTCCATCAGCTCGTGCGGGCGGTGCTTCCAGGCCGGGGGCAGCTCCCCCCACCAGGGCGACCCCATCCCGCCGCCGGGAAGCGCGAAGCCGTGGTTGCTGCCGACCAGGTAGTCGAAGCGCGCCATCACCTCCGGCGGCAGCTCGGCGTAGAAGTCGTCGCACCAGCAGAACTCGCCCGAGACGAAGACGTCGTGCGCCTCCAGCGCGTCCAGGTAGCGGCGCACCTTCATTTCCGTGCTGACGAAGCGCTGCGGGTTGCGCCGCGAGACGTGGTCCGCCACCCCGACCTGCACCCCCCTCCGCCGCCCGATCTCCACCAGCTCCTCCAGCGGCACGGAGCCGTCGGACATCGTCGTGTGGACGTGCAGGTCCTGCCGTCCCACCAGCGACTCCGCCGGACCGCCATCCGCCGTCATCCGCCCCGCGACGCGTTGCGCGCCGGCCGAAAGCGCGTCCGGTACGCCGCCTCCGCGACCTCGATCGCCGTCCACCCCGCCTGCCCCTCCGGGCCCAGCGCCGACTTCGGCAGGCGGCGGGTGGGCCAGGGAGTCAGCGGCTCGTCCAGCCCCCCGTGCCACATCTCCATCGTCGCCTCCACGATCTCCGCCGCGGCCCGCTCCCGCGCCCCTGCCGGGATGCGGTTGAGCGAGACCACCACGCGCAGCGAGCCGCGCGAGAAGGCATCCGCCAGGAAGGTGGCGTACTCCTCGCGGCGCGTGGCCACCCGCGCCTGGCCCGCGCGCGACAGCAGCCCGCGCAGCGCGATGGCGTCGTCGCGCAGCCCGCGCTCCATCAGTGTGTGCGCCGTGTTGACCCACGCGTGCGAGCTGTCGGCCGCGGCCAGCTCGCGGTCCAGGCGCGTGAGCAGCTGCTGCGTCCCCAGCCGCGCGAGCGGATTCGGCGGGGTCGGGACGCGGCGCGCCTGCCGGGTAAAGGCGGCCACGCTGTCCGGCTGCTCGCCCAGGAGAGGGGCGTTCCCCACGATGATGACCGGCGTGCCCACCTGCACGTTGTGGTACAGGCGCAGCGCGTTCTCGTTGCTCAGGCGGATGCACCCGTGCGACACGCGGCGGCCCAGCAGCTCGGGCTTGTCGGTGCCGTGGATGGCGATCTCGTTTCCCAGGTACACGGCGGCCGCGCCCAGCCCGCCTTCCTGCCGCCGCTCCGGCGAGTCCAGCGGCGGCACCGGGCGCCTGTTCTCGATGAACCACCACTCCGGGATGAACCAGGTGGGGTTCTGCTCCTTGAACTGTACGTACATGGTGCCGCTGGGCGTGTCGAACCGCCAGTTGCCGCCGCCCGCCGTCAGCCGGAACCCCGTCCCGGTGCCCACGGGCGCGCGCCAGAGCACCCGGTCGCCGTCCATGAAGCGCAGCTCGTTCACGTCCACGTCCACGACGACGTACTTCAGGTCGCGGCGGACGGGCGGCCCCTCCGCCGGCGGGGCGGTGATGCGCGGGTCCGCCTCCGCGGGCGCGGGTGCGCCGGTGCCCCCGCCGGGCGGGGTGCACGCGGCTGCCAGCAGCAGAGTGGCGAGCGCCGCGAGCAGGCGCGCCGGGGTGTGGAATCGCATGTCTCGGTGGATGTCGGGTGACGCCGTGCGGCGCCGCC
>DASTNU010000973.1:0-6355 GCA_035720605.1 Longimicrobium sp.
CAGTTCTGGGCGGAGACGGGCTGACTCTTTCGTTCCGCATCAGAAAAGCGCATTCTCACCCAGAGGGAACAAAGGGAACAGAGGAAACCGAACCTCTGTGACCTCTGTTCCCTCTGGGTGAGAACTCTCTTCGGGGATTACGGACGATGGACTTCCCGCGGCTCACCGCCTACCTGGCGGATCTCGCCGACAACAACGAGCGGACGTGGTTCGAGGCGCACCGGCCGGAGTACCAGGCGCTGCGCGACGACTTCACCGCGTTCGTGGGGCAGGCGATCGCGGCGGTGGCGGAGTGGGACGAGGGGGTGCGGTGGGTGGACCCCAAGGACTGCATGTTCCGCATCTACCGCGACGTGCGGTGGAGCGCGGACAAGTCGCCGTACAAGACCACCTTCAGCGCGCACATCTGCGACCGGCCGCGGCGCGGTGGGCCGCCGGGCTACTACTTCGAGGTGGACCAGGCGGGGACCATGCTGGCCGCCGGCGGCATCTGGCTCCCCGAGCCGGGGAAGCTGGACCGCATCCGCCAGTCCATCGCCGAGCACCCGCGGCGGCTGGAGAAAGTGCTGCGCTCCCGCGGCTTCAAGCAGACCTGGGGCGATCTGCAGGGCGACAGGCTGACGCGCCCGCCGCGCGGCTACGCGGCGGACGCGCCGCTCATCGAGTACATCAAGCTCAAGAGCTTCATCGTCTGGCGCGAGCGCGACGTGCGCGCCGCCACGCACGACGAGGCGCTCGCCTGGCTCACCGCCTCCTTCCACGCCGCCCGCCCGCTGGTGGAATGGGTCCGCGCCGCGCTGGAGGGCGAGGGCGAGCGGGACTGACTCGGCCGGCGCGCGATCGCGGCAGCTCCATCAGAAGGTGTGCGAAGCGTTGTTTTCCTGAGGGAGCGCACGCGAGTAACCCGAAGTAACGCCATCGCTTGCGCGCGACCGAAGGATCTTCTCTCCGCACGCGAGGGGCAAGCCCGGCGGCAGAAATCCAGCCCCGCGGTTCTGCCGGCGAGATCCTTCGGTCGGCGCCAAAGTATCGTGCGTGCTGGAGTTGCACGCGGCGCCTCCCTCAGGAAGACAATCGACGGCGCGAAGGTTTATCAGGAAGGCGAGGTTTCGCCGCACCCTCTCAGGCTCACGGCGCGCGGAGGGCGAGGTCGCGGCGCACGCTGTCCGGGGGCAGGCGCTGCGGCGTCGCCAGGGTGAGCTGCGCCACCTCCGAGCTCTGCAGTCCGCTCCCCGCCGGCGCCTGTGCAGTCAGGCGGATGCACTGCTCCGCGTACTCCCCGGTGCGGAACACGCCCAGGCGAAACCGGCCGGTGGCGTCGGTGGGCGCGTCCTGCACCGCGGCGGCCGTCTGGCATCCCGGCGGGCCGACCTCCATGTGCACCGTGGCGCCCGGCACCCCCTGGCCCGAAGGATCGGTCACGTTGCCGTAGAGGATGGTGTGCGGCGGCGGCAGGGTGCAGGCGCACACGTCGAGCGGCATGCTGGTGCACGCCACCGCCGCGGCGAAGACGATCGCGGCCAGCGGCCGGGGGATGCGAATGCGTGGCATGGCGGTCCTGAGGGACGATTCCGAAGGGCGGCTCATCGTGGATCAGGGCGCGCGGAGCATCAGGTCCACGCGTACGCTGTCCGGCTGCGCTCTCGCGGACCGGAACTGCACCGCCACCGGCAGCGAGTCCGATGCCAGCAGCGCGCTCCCCGCCGGCGGCAGCGCGAACACGTGCTCGCATCGCGGCTCCGGCCCGCCGAAGGAATACGCGAGGATGCGATAGCGGCCGTCCGCCCCGGTCGTGGCTTCCATGATCGGCGACGAGCCGCACCCCGGGATGCCGATCTCCACCCGCACCAGGGAGCCCGCCACCGCCGCGCCGGCCGGGTCCGTCACGCGCCCGTAGACCACCGCCTCGTCCGGCGGCGGCGAGCAGGCGCACGTCTCGTACGGGTTCGCGCAGGAGACGAACAGCATCAGGCCGAGCGCGGCTGACAGCGTGCGGGGGATGCGGATGAGCGGCATGGCGGCGAGATCGAGGGAAACACGTGACGGCGAAGGGACGACCGGAGAACGCGCGACCCCTCTGGTTCACGACAGCGGCGGCCGATCCGGGGGCTACGGCGCGGCGGGGGTGGAGAAGGTGCGCGGGGCCAGGCAGCTGACGCGGCGGGGGCCGGGCTGGAGCACCATGTAGTCGATCACCAGCCGCACGCCGGGCACCAGCTCCGCGTTGGCCAGCGCGCACTGCAGCGCGCCGAACCCGGCGACCGCCCCGTGCACCTGCACGTCGCCCGCCTTCACCACGGCGCGCAGCCGCCCCGCGCCGATGGAGGGCTCCGCCGCCAGCCGCGCCTCCACCTCGCGGCGGATCGACTCGTCCTGCTGCTGGCGCGCCTGCAGCTGCGCGGGGGTCTCCCCGGGGGCGCCGTTCAGCACCGAGCATCCCGGGGCCAGCGCGCCGCCCAGGAGCACCACCAACGTCGCGATCGGCCGGAAGCGGGTCATCCTCCCACGGGGTTCGGGAAACTTTTCGCCTGCGCCCTCCGTTGCAGAACGGGTGGACGCAGGCCGCCGGAACGAATGGATTTCGCAATCGCCAGGCCAGCCAGGGCAAGGCGGCGCCTCGCGCAAGCCTCAGGGCACCATGCAACGATATCTCGACACCACCCGCACGCACACCTATTCGCTCCTCTTCGCGCTCCCCCTGCTGGTGCTGTACGAGGTGGGCGCGATGATGATCGCGGGGCGCGAAAGCGGGATGCGCAACGGCGCGGACGTGCTGCTGCGCACCCTGCTGGCGGCGGGCGGCGTGCAGGGGACGCTGGCGTTCACCGCCGTGCTGGCGCTGGGCGCCGCGGTGCTGGTGGGGCTGGAGCGCAGAAAGAAGCGCGTTCCCCTCCGCGGCGGGTACTTCGCGGGGATGCTGGCGGAGAGCGCGGTGTACGCCGTGCTCTTCGGCGGCATCATCGCGGCGGCCACGCACGTGCTGCTGGGCGGGGCCGTGCGGCTGGCCGCGGACGGCGACGTCACCCGCCTGCCGCTGCTGGACGGCGTGGTGCTCTCGCTGGGCGCCGGGATCTACGAGGAGCTCCTCTTTCGCGTGCTGCTGACGGGCGGCCTGTTCGCGCTGCTGGCGGCGATGGGGGTGCGGCGGATGACGGCGGGCGTGCTGGCGGTGGTGGTCTCGGCCTTCATCTTCTCCGCCTTCCACTACATCGGCCCGTACGCGTACCCGCTGGAGCTGAACAGCTTCACCTTCCGCTTCCTGGCCGGGCTGGCGTTCAGCGCGCTGTTCATGGTCCGCGGCTTTGGCGTGGCCGCCTGGACGCACGCCCTGTACGACGTCTTCCTGGTGCTGGCGGGGCAGGGGTAGCCCGCTTCCCGCTCCGCGCGCCGGGTGCTAGGTTCCGGGCCGGACGATGGACGGAGGTGGGGCCCGGGTGTTCTCCCTTCCCCCACGCAGTTCGTGGGGGAAGGGCCGGGGATGGGGGGCGATTCCGTGCGGCAGGATCCTGCCTCGCGGCACGATCCCCACCGGCATCCGGAACCGGGCATCCCCCCTCGCGGGTACATGAGCGCCCGGACGACGGAGACCCGCCGCGTCCCACGAGATCGGTACCGCATCACCCGTCCCCTGAAACCCTGAGAGAAGCCGCACCATGCGCCGTGCCCCTGTCCTGCTCCCCGCGCTCGCCCTGCTGGCCGCCTGCGACGGCGACGGCGGCAGCGGCTCCGACCGCCTGACCCCCGAGGAGGTGGCGGGCGTCTACAACCTGTGCACGCTGAGCTTTCATCCCTCCAACGCCGCGCTTCCCCGCGCCGACCTGCTGACCAGCGTGGTGGACACCACGCCCCCCGCCGGCCGCCCGGAGGCCACGGTGGCGCTGGCGGCGAACGGCACCTACGACCTGGTGTACACGGCGCAGGCGACCGCCTTCCTGGAGCAGGTCCGCGGCTCCATCGACTACCGCGAGGACGAGATCGTGCTCAACATCCCGTCCAGCGACGACAACGCGGCCGCGCTGCTGCTGCCGGGGCGGACGCTGCTGCTGGCCTGGGACGCCGGCGCCCACCGGCTCACCGGCGACGCGGCGGGGTTCCCGTTCGCCGTGGAGCGCGGCTACTACGCCGCCGCGGCGGGGATCAGCGAGGACGGGCTGCAGAGCACCATCAACGGCCAGCTCGCCATCTCGCTGGCGCAGGGGGGCTGCCCCTGAGCGGGACAGGCGATACGATTCTGGACCAGAGGGAAGGAACCGGCCGGGCCCGGCGCGAACGCTGCGCGGGCCCGCCGCCGTCATGTGAGCCCCGGGAAGCGACTGGTTTGCGACGCACGCTGATGCCCGCCGCGCTGGTCCTGGCCGCCCTGGCCGGGCCCCTCACCGCGGCCGCGCAGGAGGGCGGATGGAACTCCGCCCGCGCGCTGGAGATCATCCAGCGCGCGCAGGAGCGGCGGCAGGTGGCCCTCTCCGACACGGGGATGGTGGACTACCAGGCCGACGCGCGCGGGTACATCTACTTCTACCTGGACCGCCGCGACACCGGCGAGCGCACCCTGGTAAAGACCGACCAGGTGGCGCTCGACGTGTTCTGGAAGGCGCCCAACCTGGCCAGGCAGCGCATCATCGGGCTGCGCGACGAGCGCAACCTGCCCACCAACATCCGCTACCACGAAGACCACCTGACGGTGGTGCAGGACAACTTCGGCGACCTCATCCGCCTGGGCGACGGCGACGAGGTGGCGGATGTGCTGCACCCCGCCGGGCCCCAGGCGCCGGGCTCGTACGACTACCGCCTGGCAGACTCTACCAGCATCCGCCTTCCCGGCGCGGCGGAGCCGGTGCGCGTCTACAAGGTGCAGGTGCGGCCGAAGGACCCGGCCCGCCCGGCGCTGGTCGGCTCCGTGTTCGTGGACCGCCGCGGCGGCGACATCGTGCGGATGGAGTTCACCTTCACGCCGGTCTCGTACGTGGACCGCAACCTGGACTACATCAACGTCCTGCTGGAGAACGGGCTGTACAAGGGGCGCTTCTGGCTTCCCAACCGGCAGCAGGTGGAGCTGCGCCGGCAGGTGCCGGAGCTGGGCCTTCCCGCGGGGGGGATGATCCGCGGGACGATGCGCATCGGCAACTACCGCTTCAACCAGAACCTGCCGGCCGGGCTCTTCGCCGGGGGGCGGCGCGTGGTCTCCGTCCCCGTGGCGCAGCGCGAGGCGTTCGCCTTCGAGCAGCCGATGGACGCGGAGCTGCGCGAGGCGGGGCTGAGCGCCGGCGGCGAGCTGGGCGACATCCGCCGCGAGGCGGCGGAGCTGGTGGGCCGGCGGCTGCTGAGCGGCCTGCCGGGGACGCGCATCGATCTGACCTCCGCCTCGGGGACGCTGCGCTACAACCGCGCGGAGGGGCTGGCCATCGGCCCCGGCGTGCGCTTCAACCCCGCGGAGCGGGTGTCGCTGGGGGTGCGCGGCGGCTACGCGACCGCGGCCAGGCAGGCGTTCGGCGAGGTGGATGCGTGGCGGGGCGCGCTGCCGGACCGCACGGGGATCGGCATCTACTACAACCAGCCGCGCGACGTGGGGGGGATGCCGGTGATCTCCGGCGCGATGAACTCGGTCACGGCGCTGCTGGCCGGCTACGATTACACGGATCCGTACTTCGCCACGGGGGTGGAGCTGCGGGCGGACCGCGCGGTGGGGCGCGGGTGGAACGGCGCCCTGCGGCTGCGGGCGGAGGAGCACCGCACCGCCTCGCTGGAGACGGAGTTCTCGCTGCTGGGCGGCGGCGATCACTTTCGCCCCGTGCTGCCGATCGACGAGGGCGAGCTCTACGCCGCCACCCTTTCCCTGCGGCGCCCGGTGCCGGCGGAGGTGGCGCGCGGCTTCTCCTTCGGCCTCTCGCTGGAAGGGGCGATGACGGCGCAGGAGGGGGTGCAGGGCCACGTGCGCCCGCGGGCGGAAGCGGGATGGGTCTCGCGCGGCAGCGGCGGCTCGGAGCTCTCGGTGAACGCCGCCGCCGGCGCGGCGATCGGCGAGGTGCCGCGGCAGCAGCTGTACCTGCTGGGCGGCCGGGGGACCGTCCCCGGCTACGACTTCCGCGCCTACGGCGGCGACCGCTTCGCCACGGCGCGGGCGACGTACGCGGCGGAGCTGCTGCGCCCCTTCGTCCGCGGCCGCGTCTTCGCGGCGGCGGGGTGGGCGGGGCAGGAGGGGGAGCTGGATCCCTTCCAGGGCGGCGTGGTCCGCCCGCCGCTGAACCTGCGGACGGGCGGAATGCTCTCCGCCGGCGCCGGGGTGGGCCTGTTCTTCGACATCCTCCGCATCGACGTGGCGCGCGGCCTGGGCGACGGCGGCCGGTGGGAGGTGATC
>DASTNU010000974.1:0-6352 GCA_035720605.1 Longimicrobium sp.
CTGCATGGGCCTCACACGGAGTCAGCGGAGTCAACGGAGTTTGTCTCTGCTTCCTCTGCTGCCTCTGCGTGAGACCAGATCTTTTGAGGGTCTTGGGATGATGCGGATCCTCGGAGTGTTGCCGATGCTGGTGCTCGCCGCGGCCTGCAATCGCGGCGCGCCTGCTCCCGCGACGCCGGCGAGCCAGGCGCCCCCCGCCCGTGCCGCGCAGACGACGGACACGCTGCCGATCTCCGGCGCGGACCCCGCCGTCCGGGCGGCGTTCCTGGCGGCGCGCGACCAGGGCGTGCGCGCGGGGCTGGACACCCTGACTGCGCTCGTTGCGCGGGACGAGACGCTCGACGAGAGGGGGCACGAGCTGGCGCACGCGCTCGGACGGTTCGCGATGGGGCAGCGGCGGGACCTCTCCGTGCTGCGGGAGTGCACGCCGGTCTTCCAGTCGGGGTGCTTCCACGGCGCGCTGGAAGGCTTCTTTCTGCACGGCGGCACGGTGGACCGCGCGTCGGTGGGCGGGGTCTGCGGCGAGCGGGCGGAGCCGGGGCGCCCGGGCTACGAGCGGCTGGAGTGCTGGCACGGCCTGGGGCACGGGCTGATGGTCCGCTTCGGCGGCGACATCGGCCGGGTGCTGCCCCTCTGCGACGTGCTGCGGACGCCCAGGGCCATGCGCGAATGCCAGGACGGCGCGTTCATGGAGCGCGCGCTCCGCGCCGTCGGCGTCGAGTCCGTCAACGTGGGCGAGGGCCCGGCGATGGGCCACCCCGGCGGGGAGGGCGGGCACGAGACGCACGGCGGCGGCGCGTCGTCGTCGGCCGCGCCGCTGTCCAGCGAGGAGCTGCGGCGGCTGTGCGGCGGGATCGATGCGCGGCATCAGCCGTCGTGCTGGGCGTACCAGCCGATCGCGCTGCTGATGATCCACGGCATGGCTCCGGCCGCCGTGCTCGACGCCTGCGACGGCGCTCCCGCGGCGGCCGTGGCCGACTGCTACCAGGGGTTCGGCAAGCAGTACCTGGGCGCGGTGGACGGCGACGCGGGCGAGATGATCGACGCCTGCCGGCAGGGCGACCCGGCGTATGTGGCGGACTGCCTGATGGGCGGCGTGGAGTACTTCACCGACCTGGAGTGGACCATGGAGCCCGGCATCGCCTTCTGCCGGCAGGTTCCGCGGGGAGCCAAGTCGCGCTGCTACCGGATGATCGGCGAGCGCATCGCCCTGCTGCATCCCGCCGTGGACGCGCGCGCCTCCGCGTGCCGGGCGGTGGAACCGCCGTACATCGACGCATGCATCGCCACGGCCGGCATCGGCCGGCGCTGAACCTGCCCGCGGGCTCGGGCCCGCACGCATCCCCTCATCCCATCCCCATGTCGAACCGAACGCTTTCGGACCACGATCTCGCCCACCTCGCGGCGCCGCTGCGGGACGCCAACCTGGCCTTCGCCGCGCGCTACCCCGGCGAGTCGGGGCGGCGCCAGCCGGTGCACACGGTGTACGGCGGCGCGCAGCTCTTCCGCGCGGAATCCACCCAGCGCCTGGGCGACGTCGCCGTGCGCGCGCTGGAGGAGTACGCGCCGGACGCGGCGGCGCTGGCGGAGGCGATCGGGCTGGAGGACGCGGCGCTGGCGGAAACCGTGTTCGGGCGCGTGGTGGAGAAGCTGCGCCGCGAGCCGGTGGAGGACTTTCGCATCGACTTCGAGGACGGCTACGGCAACCGGCCGGACCCGGAGGAGGACGCGGACGCCGTGCGCGTGGCGGGCGAGCTGGCGCGGGGGATGGAGGCGGGGACGCTGCCGCCGTTCATCGGCATGCGCATCAAGACGCTGAACGAGGAGCTGCACGGCCGCGCCATCCGCACGCTGGACCTGCTGCTGACGGAGCTGGCGCGGCAGACGGGCGGGCGGCTGCCGGAGAACTGGATCATCACCGTTCCCAAGGTCACGGTGCCGCAGCAGGTGGCCTTCTTCGTCGGCGTGGTCGAGCGGCTGGAGCGGTCGCTGGGGCTGGCGGAGGGAACGCTGAAGTTCGAGCTGATGGTGGAAGTGCCGCAGGCCATCATCGGCGCGGACGGGCGGTGCGCGCTGCCGGCGTTCCTGGACGCGGCCGGCGGGCGGATGACGGCCGCGCACTTCGGCACCTACGACTACACGGCGGGGGTGGGCGTCACCGCGTCGCAGCAGCGCATGCGCCACGCCGCCTGCGACTTTGCGCGCCACGTGATGCAGGTCTCCTTCGCGGGCACCGGCATCTGGCTTTCCGACGGATCGACCACGGTGATGCCCGTCCCGGTGCATCGCCCCGCCGCGGGCGAGCGGCTGACGGCGGAGCAGGTGCACGAGAACCGCGAGAGCGTGCACGGCGCCTGGCGCATGCACTACGACGACATCCGGCACTCGCTGGTGCACGGCTTCTACCAGGGATGGGACCTGCACCCGGCGCAGCTCCCCACCCGCTACGCGGCGGTGTTCGCGTTCTTCCTGGAGGGTTTGGAGCTGGCGGCGCAGCGGCTGCGCAACTTCGTGGAAAAGGCCGCGCAGGCCACGCTGGTCGGCGACGTGTTCGACGACGCGGCCACGGGCCAGGGGCTGCTGAACTACTTTGCCCGCGGCATCAACTGCGGCGCGCTGACGGAGGACGAGGCGCGCGGGATGACCGGCCTGACGCTGGAAGAGCTGCGCGGCCGCTCCTTCCTGCAGATCCTCCGCACCCGCCAGGGATAGCACCGAGCCCGCAAAAAGAATGGGCCTCACACGGAGTCAGCGGAGTCAACGGAGTTTTCTCGTGCCGTTTCCCGTGCTCCCACGCTCCAAGGCCTGAGACACGGCGGCCGAGGGCATGGCGCGCCGGCCGACGAGGCACGAGCCGGAGAACCGTGCGCCACTTTCCTGGTCGAAGGAATCGCCGAAGAGCAGGCGCACGGAATCGGGCACCTCTGTGGCCGTGCGTTCCCACGCTGGCGGAGTTGGCCCGGCGTATTGACGCGGGTTGGGGCCTTGATCATCGTTGATCCAGGCGCCGCTCGCGCCGTCCGTTTTCGTGGAGGATCGATGAACCCGCATCGCCCGACGACCCGCCCTCCTGAAGACCCGGGAGAGCTCGACGAAGAGCTGGAAGCCGTTCTGGCGCGTTTGCCCGAGGCTACGATCCTGAGTCCCGAGGGCTCGCGGGAGGTCGAAGAAGAGCTGGGCTTCGATCTGTCGCGCCTCCCCGAACCCACGATCCTGAGTCCGGAGGGCACGCGCGAGGTACTGCACGAGATCAAATACGGATCGCCCCTCACCCCGCAGCGAAAAGCGATGCTGGAGCGCGTACGGGCTCGTGAGGCCGTGCGGCAGCGTCTGGCTGAGCAGGAGGCCGCCAGGAAACGCTGACGTGTCGTTGCTGTCAGGACGGATGTTCTGGGCAGGTCAACCTCGACCTGCCCGTTCATTTTTCCAGCGCGATCCGATGAGCCATACGTTCTTTGCCTCAGAAGACCTGGTCAGCAGAAAACTCGATGAGCCTCTCCCTCCGCCACTCGACTGCGGGCGTGAGATGCAGAACCGTTTTCTGCGTGAGTGTGCCTGGCGCGACCAGCAGGAGATGGTATCCGTCACGTACATCTATTTCGCGACCGGAATTCCAGTGGCTTTTGCGACGGTATCCATGGATACCGTGCAACTCGGATCTCGAGAAAGGCCAAAGTCCATCCCATACAGGTCCATCGGAGCGGTCAAGCTGCTTCAACTGGGGGTTGATCGTCCCTTTCAGGGCATAGGCCTGGGCGGCCAGGTGCTTGAGGATTTGGTCGCGCTGGCGCGGGAGGGATCGAAGCGCCACGGCTGCCGCTATCTCACGCTGGATGCGCAACCCGACCTGGTGGGCTGGTATCAGGAGCAGGGCTTCGTGATCAACAGGGTCGCTCAGAAGCAGCGTGTGGAAGCCGCGATCGCGAGCGGGCGACCCGTGGAGGAACTCGCGGTGAGCATGCGGTTCGATCTGATCGATCGCTGACCCGCTACACGCACCGCCGACGCCCCATCGCGCCCCCGCCGCATGGCACGCGCGTTGCTCACCCGGAATGGACCCGACACCCGAATCCCAACCGCGCCGCCGGGCCGCCGACGCACGGCACCCGGCGGTGCTTTCACCCGGCGCCTCGCATGTCCCTGCACCTGTTCAGCACCCCGATCCAGTGCACGCGGTGCGGCACCGTGGTCGACGACCCCATGGTCGACAAGTGCCCCACCTGCGGCAACCTGCTCAAGGAGCGCCGCGCCCCCCGCCGCCTGGCCGGCGTGGAGGCGCGCTACGGCAGCCTGCGCGCCCTGCTGGGCGTGCTGCGCTTCCTGGGGCTGATGGTGCTGCTGCTGGGCGGCCTGGTCTTCTTCTCCACCCTGGGCGAAGACGGCCTCTCCGGCACGCAGGGGGCCATCATCTTCGTCAGCAGCATCGTGGTGGCGGTGGCGCTGTTCTCCCTGGCCGGGCTGTTCGTGCTGATGATGGACATCGAGGAGAACACCCGCTCCTCCTTCCGCCTGCAGCAGCGGATGCTGGAGGAGCTGGGCCGCGAAGACGCGGACGAGCCCGCCCGCCCGGCGGACGCCGGCGCCCCGCCCGCCGCCGCGCGATGACCCCGCCGATGCAGATGCAGTCCCTTCGCCGCACCGCCGTCCCCGGCGCGCTGCTCGTGGCGCTGGCGGGCGGCGGCCTGCTCGCGGCGCGCGCGTCCACGCAGCCCGCGGGCGGCCCGCTGCAGGCCCAGGCCAGCGCCATGGTCCCCAACCAGGGCGAGTGGAGCGTCTTTGCCTGGTCGCTGGACCGCAACCAGCCGCTGTTCGCCATCAACGCCGACCAGGCGATGATCCCGGCCAGCAACAACAAGGTGTTCAGCGCCATCTGGGCGCTGGACGTGCTGGGCCCCGACTACCGCTTTCCCACCGACCTGCTGATCACCGGCCCCGTGCAGGACGGCGTGGTGCGCGGCGACGTGGTGGTCCGCGGCTCCGGCGACCCGGCGTTCGGCTACCCCGAGTACGACCGCGACCCCATGACCAGCCCGCGCAGGATGGCGGAAGGGCTCAGGCGGCTGGGGGTGCGGGTGGTGGAGGGCGGGGTGATGGCGGATCCGTACATCCACGACCGCCAGAACTTCGGCCCGGAGTGGCCGCGCGACACCGGCAACGGCGCCGCCCGCTACGCGCCCACCGTGAGCGGGCTCCCCTTCAACCGCAACATGCTCTGGGTGGAGATGACGCCGGGGCAGGGTCCCGGCTTCAGGCGGGAGCCGGACGTGCCGGAGATCCCGGTGATCAACAACTCCCGCGGCGGCGGCCCGCGCGCCTACGCGGTGCGCAAGGAGGACGAGGACACCGTGCGCATCCGCGGCGGCGGGGCGGGGCGGTTCGGGGTGGGCGCGTACGAGCCGGCGCTGCTGGCGGGCGGCGCCATCCGCCAGGCGCTGCGCGAGGCGGGGATCGAGGTGCGGGGGCCGCTGAAGATCGGCAAGACGCCGCAGGGCGCGGTGCTGGTGCACCGGCACCTTTCCATCCCGCTGGTGGAGATGGTGCCGCAGCTGAACCGCCACTCGGACAACTTCTTCGCCGAGCACCTGTGGAAGGCGGCCGCCGCCAGGGCGCTGGGACAGGGGACGTACACCGGGGGCGGCTCGGCCTCGGCGGTGTTCTTTCACGACCGGGCCGGGGTGCCGTGGGGGCAGGTGTGGCAGGCGGACGGCTCCGGCCTTTCCGCGCAGAACCGCACCAGCGCGCAGGCGCTGGTGCAGGCGCTGGTCTACGCGCACCGGCAGCCGTGGTCGCAGCCGTTCCACGAGTCCATGGCCATTGCCGGGGACCGCGGCGGGACCATGCGGCGGATGTTCGTGGGCGGCCCGGCGCAGGGAAACCTGCACGCCAAGACGGGCTACATCAACGACGTGCGCACCCTGAGCGGCTACGTCCGGACGGCCGGCGGCGAGACGGTGGTCTTCTCCTTCCTCTACAACGGCCGCAACACCGGCGGCGCACGCGGCGTGCAGCAGAACCTGGGAAACCTGCTCGCGGGATACACGCGGTAGGTGGGTGCCCGGGGACCGGGTCCCGGCACCGCCGCGGCTCGCCACGCGTTCCTTTCGCGCCCAACCGTTCCGAAGTAGATTACCCTTCCCGCCGGTGCATCATCACCCCGGAATCCTGGAGGGAGCATGAAGAAGATGAGTGTCGTCCGCTGGTGTCTCGCCGGCGCCGCGGTCACGTCGCTGGCGTTCGGCGCCACGCAGGTGTTCGCGGTGCCGGGCGCGCGGGAAGCGAAGTCGTGGTGCGATCCGTGGGAGTGCGCCAATAACGGGTGCCCGCCCGGGTGTGGCCCGGGCATCTGCGTAAA
>DASTNU010000975.1:0-5480 GCA_035720605.1 Longimicrobium sp.
CGGCCAGCGCCGCGGCGAGCGCGGGGTTCACCCGCCCCGGCGGGACGTCCACGCCCGGGCTCAGGCCGCCCCGGCGGCGTGATGGACGTCGCGGGCGCGGTCGGCGACCTCCTGCTCCACGTAGAAGCGCAGGACGTGCAGGAAGTCCTGCGCGTTGGTGATCACCCCGAACGCCTGGTGCGTCCCCCGGTCCTTCAGCTTCGACACCACGAACTCCGACGAGTCCACGCAGATGGTGGTCAGCGGCCGCACCTCGCCCGTCTCCTCGTTCCACGCGTAGGAGGGGAGCATGTTGCCGGTGGCGATGGAGTGCAGCGCCGTGGCGATCATGATGACCCCCGTGCAGCGCCGCGTGTGCTCCTTCATCAGCTCCTGGCAGCGGATGGCGTCGGTGACGGTGTCGGGGAGCGGCCCGTCGTCGCGGATGGAGCCGGCGAGGACGAAGGGCACCTTCGAGGTCACCGCGGCGTGCATCACCCCCTCGCGGATGATCCCCTGCTCCACCGCCGCGGCGATCGATCCCGCCGCGCGGACGCGGTTGATGGCCCGCATGTGGAAGGCGTGGCCCCCCTCCACGGGGATGCCGCGGTTGTTCATCCCCAGCGTGGTGCCCAGCGTGGCGCTCTCGATGTCGTGCACCGCCACCGCGTTGCCGCCGAAGAGCGCCCCCACGAACCTCTCGCGGATGAACCAGGCCAGCGTGTCGCGGCCGCGGGAGTGGAGGACGGCGGGGCCCACCACCCAGATGAAGTGTCCCCCGCGCTCCCGCTCCTCCACCAGGATGCGCGCCATCTCGCCGTAGTCGGTCGGCTTCTCGCGGCTGACCTCGGAGGACATGAACTTGAACTCGCCCTCCGGCCCCACGTCCCCCTCCGGCCCCGCCATCAGCCCGGTGGCGTGGACGAAGATCCCCTCGCTGCCGTCCTCGGCGAAGCCCATGGCCACCGGCTGCCCGGCGCGCACGTAGCGGCCCTCCAGCACCCGCGGCACCCCGTCGGGGTCCAGCACCAGCGCGCTGTCCATCCGCGGGTCGCGGGGCAGCTTCCACTCCCCGCCCGCAAGCCTGACGTAGGTGGGAAGGTTGGTGGTGGAGAAGAAGCCCTCGGGAAGCACGCCGTCCGCCGGGGCGGGCTCGAAGCGGGCCTCGGGGGCGCTGGCGAAGCGGGACTGCGAAAAGTCGGGTGCCCGGTACATGCGCTCGGTGATGGATCTGGACGGGAACGACGCCTGCGTATGGCCGGGAAGGTAGCCGGGAGACGCCCCGCCGAACAAGACGCCGCCCCGGCATCTTTCGCGCGGGGGCGCGAGGGTCCAGATTCGTTCCCCTCTCAACCCGAGCGACCTGTCATCCCGAGCCGACGGAGGCCGCGCTGCCCAGGAAGTGGACCATCGACGATTCCCGCGAGCTGTACAACATCGAGGGCTGGGGAATCGGCTACTTCGACATCAACGAGAAGGGCCACGTGACGGTGAGCCCGTCCAAGGACGGGGGTCCCGCGCTGGACCTGTTCGAGATGGCGACGGACCTGGAGGCGCAGGGCGTGGGGCTGCCCCTGCTGCTGCGCTTCAGCGACATCCTGCGCACCCGCATCGAGACGCTGGGCGACCGCTTCGCCACCGCCATCCGCGAGTACGGGTACGAGGGCGCGTACACCACCGTCTACCCCATCAAGGTCAACCAGCAGCGCCACGTGGTCGAGGAGATCGTGGAGTACGGCGAGCGCCATGGCGTGGGGCTGGAGGTGGGAAGCAAGCCGGAGCTGCAGGCGGTGCTGGCGCTGCACGAGCGCACCGACCACCTGATCGTGTGCAACGGCTACAAGGACGAGGAGTTCATGCGGCTGGCGCTGATGGGCCAGAAGCTGGGCCACCATGTGCTCGTCGTCATCGAGAAGATCAGCGAGGTGGAGGTGCTGCTGCGCGTGGCCGAGGAGATGGGCGTGGAGCCCACCGCCGGCGTGCGCATCAAGCTCAGCGCCACCGGCGCCGGCCGCTGGAGCGAGACCGCGGGGGAAAAGAGCAAGTTCGGCCTGAACAGCGCGCAGCTGGTCAAGGTCATCGACATGCTGGAGAACGCGGGGAAGCTCGAGGCGCTCAAGCTCATCCACTTTCACCTGGGCTCGCAGATCCCCGACATCCGCAACATCAAGCTGGCGATGACGGAGGTGGCCCGGTACTACGTGGAGCTGCGCCAGCTGGGGGTCGGGGTGGAGTACGTGGACGTGGGCGGCGGGCTGGGGGTGGACTACGACGGGTCGCGCTCCACGAGCTCGGCGAGCGTGAACTACTCCATGCAGGAGTACGCCAACGACATCATCTACTCGCTGGCCGAGGCGTGCCGCGAGAACGAGGTGCCCATGCCGCACGTGATCAGCGAGAGCGGGCGGGCGCTCACGGCGCACCACGCGCTCCTGCTCATCAACGTCATCGACCTGGAGACGCAGAGCCCGGAAAAGCCGGAGCCGGTGGGCGAGGACGACCACGCCCTCGTCCACGAGCTGGCCGGCGTGCTGCGCGAGCTGGACGCGCGCCGCGTACACGAGGTGTACCACGACGCCACCTTCCTCAAGGAGCAGCTGGTCGTCCACTTCAACTCGGGGACGCTCAGCCTGCGCGAGCGGGCCAACGGCGAGCGCTACTGGCTGGCCATCATGAACCGGGTGGCGCAGCTGGCCGCGAAGGACCCGGAGGAGTACGAGGACATCCTCCCGGAGCTGGAGGGGATCCTGATCGACCGGTACTTCTGCAACTTCTCGCTCTTCCAGTCGCTGCCGGACAGCTGGGCCATCGACCAGCTCTTCCCCATCATGCCCGTCCACCGGCTGGACGAGGAGCCCACGCGCCGCGGCACCCTGCAGGACGTGACCTGCGACAGCGACGGCAAGATCGACCACTTCGTGGGATGGCGAAAGAGCAAGCCCAGCCTGGAGCTGCACGCCTTTCGCCACGGGGAGCCGTACGTGCTGGGGATCTTCCTCACCGGCGCGTACCAGGAGATCCTGGGCGACCTGCACAACCTGTTCGGCGACACCAACGCGGTGCACATCAAGCTCACCGACACCGGGTACGAGATCGGCGACCTGGTGCACGGCGACACCATCACCGAGGTGCTGAACTACGTGCAGTTCAACACGCAGGACCTGATCGCCACCTTCCGCCGCAAGATCGCCAACGCCGGCAAGCGCATCACCCGCGCGGAGGCGAACGCCTTCATCGCGGCCTACATCGAGGGCCTGGCCGGGTATACGTACCTGGAGGGGGAAGCGTGAGGGGGTGACAAAGGTGACAGGGTGATTGGATGCGAGCGAGGGGCGGGCTTCCCGGTGGGGAGCCCGCCCCTCGCTCATGGGATCGATGGGTGGGTCAGAACCGTGCGACGCAGGAGCAGGTCTCGATCGGCGTGCAGGTACAGGCCGAGGTAGCGGCGCACCCCGTATCGACCGGCACGGGTGCCGGGCCCGGCCCGATCGGACCGGCTTCGCATCCGCAGGTGCAGGTGTCGACGGGGATGCCGGTGCACGGATCGGCCGACCAGCAGTTCGGGCAGTCGCTTTCCCCGCTGTCGTGCGCCACGCCGCCGGCCCCGAACACGGTTCCCGCCCCGGGCGCCTTCGCGAGCGGATGGAACGTCTCCACGACCAGCTCGTGCAGATCCAGTGTCAGCTTTCGCATACGGTCTCCTCGCGGGGGTTCGGGATTGTGGGGTGGTGCATCCATCATTGCCGCCACTTTCTCTCCAGGTCAAGCGGCATCCATTCCAGCGATGCGCCTGGGTAACCTGACCCTGGCGCACGGTTTAGCTATGTGAAGCGTGGCCGTGCGGTGGGGCGTTCCCTCCCCTTCCGCGACACAAACGTCCCAACTCCCATGAGGCATCGATGGTACAATGCAACCGGCAAATGCTTGTCTGTCAATGTCTTACGAGATTCGGCACGTCGGTGGAACGGGGAGTGCCTGGGGGCGCGGCACCCGGCGGGCTGAGCAGCCGAGGGCATGCAGCCCGGCCATCCGATCGACCGAATCGCCTTGCTGGAGATATTCCGATGCGCAACCTGACGCTGAACCTCGACGCCCTGGCGGTGGACAGCTTCTCCACGTCCGTCGCGGGCGACCCCTCGCAGTGGACCGCCGCCCAGGAGTCCACCGGCTGCGGCACGTACGACGACTCGTGCGTGGCCGCTGCACCGCCCCCGGTGAGCCTGACCGACATGGCGTGCTGCGCCTTCGCGGACGCCCTCACCGAGGCGTACCCCTGCAAGACGACGCGCTGAAGGCGCGTCCACCCGCCGCCGGCCGGCCCGGCCGGCGGCACCCGCGCGCCGGGACCAAGCCCGGAGCGCGTGACCCCCGACCGAACCGAACTGAGGGTATAGACCGATGCTGAACCTGGACCTGAGCTCCCTGGTCGTCGAAAGCTTCGAGGTGAACGTGGCGGGCGACCCCTCGCAGTGGACCGTGCTCGCCGCGCCGCCTCCCAGCGACGACACCGAGTGCGAGACGTGCGACGACGTGTACGTGGCCGCCGCGACGCACGAGCGGATCTGCACGACCACGGCCTGATCCGCACCTCCACGCTCCGGGCGGGACCCCGCCCCGGAGCGCCCGACACCGACTCGTTCCCCATTGGAGCATAGACCGATGAAGCTGAACCTGGACGCGCTGGCCGTGGAGAGCTTTCCGACCGAGGCGCCGCAGGCGGAGGCGCCAGCTTTCGCCCCGACGTATCCGCTCCGGACCTGCTGGCCCTGCGAGCCGACGCTCTGACCGGCGCGGATGGGCCGGAACGAGGGGGCGTCTTCCACCCTGGAAGGCGCCCCCCCCACGCGTCCGGCAGCATCGGTTCCTTCTCATTGTCGTTCTCGTGGACGAACGAGGCGGTCGCCGCGGCCCACCCGCCCCCTCGTCACTCCATCACTCCATCACTCCATCACTCCATCACTCCATCACTCCATCACTCCATCACTCCATCACTCCATCACTCCCGTCACCTTGTCACCTTGTCACCTCGTCACCCCTTCAGCACTCCCCCTCCCGCCGCCGCTTGGGCGTGCACGGCTTCGTCTTCACCGGCTCCGTCACCAGCGGCGGCAGCACGAGGCGGGTGTACAGCAGGTGGCTGTTCATCGTGTGCCCGCTGTTCAGCGTGACGGGGAGGATGATGTTCTGCGTGGCGTTGCTCACCAGGATGTCGCGCACCTGCTGCGGCGTGGCGGCGGGCCGCTGCTGCAGCACCAGCGCGGCGGCGCCGGCCACGTGCGGGCTTGCCATCGACGTCCCGCTGTTCACCGCCGTGTCGTCGGGCCCGGTGTTGGTGGACGAGGTGATGCTGTTCCCCGGCGCGAACAGGTCTATGCAGGCACCGTAGTTGGTCCACGCGGTGCGCGTGTCGGTGGCGTTGCTCGCCGCCACGGTGATCGCCTCCGGCACGTTGCTGATGGGGAACATGCAGGCGTCGGCGCCCACGGTGCCGTTGCCCCACC
>DASTNU010000976.1:0-7510 GCA_035720605.1 Longimicrobium sp.
AGCGGTGCCTGGGGCTGACGGTGGAATCCATCGGCCCCGGACGGTACGTGGTGACCGGCGGGGACGAGCCGCACTGGGTGGATCTGCACTCCCGCTTCGTCCCGCGGTGCGACTGCGGCGACCACCTGTGGCGCGAACGGGTCTGCAAGCACATCCTGGCCGCGCTGCTGCGCGAGGGCGACGAGCGGGTGATCCGCGAGGTGGGCGGGCTGGTGCACGCCCTGCGCGCCCTGATCGCGTCCCACCAGCCGCCCGGCCGCCGGCGCAGGCGGCGCGGCGGCGAGGCGGAGGCGGCACCCTCCCCCTCCTGACCAGCAGGCGCAGGGGCGGGAAAGGGCGGCAGGTTCGTCCGGTCCGGCCCTGGTCAGCGGTGCTTCGTGACGCCGACCTGCCGGCAGTATGCGAGCACCGGGCATGCGCTGCACTTCGGCAGGCGGCCGGTGCAGACGTGCTTGCCGAAGGGGACCAGCAGCTCGTTGATCTCCACCCAGTAGCGCTTCGGCAGCACCTGCATCAGCGCCGCCATCGTCCCTTCCGGCGTGGGCGCGGCGACGTAGCCCCAGCGGTTGGTGACGCGGTGCACGTGCACGTCCACGCCGATCCGCGCCTGCCCGCAAGCGACCCCCATCACCAGGTTGGTGCACTTGGGCCCGACGCCGCGGAACGAGAGCATCAGCGCCTCGTCGCACCCCAGCTCGCCGCCGTGCTCCGCCACCAGCCGCTCCGCGATCTCGCGGATCTGCCCCGCCTTGCCGTAGTGGAAGGCGCTGGTGCGGATGAGCGCGTCGATCTCGTCCACGCCCAGCCGCGCGACCTGTGCGGGGGTGGAGGCGTGCGCGAAGAGGTGGATGGCGGTGGGGAGCATCACCTCGTCCGTGGTGCGGATGGAGATGATGCAGGCGACCAGCTGCTGGAAGGGCGTGGTGTAGCCGCGCTCCGCCAGCTCGAACATCGCGGCCTTGGGGAACGGCTGCACGGCCTTGCGGATGCGCCGCATCATCCCGGCGATGTCGAAGGGCAGCTTCTCGGGCACGGGCATCCGGCGTCGGAAAGTACGCGAAGTGAACTGGGAGGTACAGGTTAGCGGGGACGGGACGCGGACATCAAGGGCTCCCGCATCCGCCCTCGTGGACGAACGCGCCGGCTCGGGCGCGGGACGGGCCGCGGTGCACGGAGAGAGCCGCGCGACGGCGTCCGTCCGGGCGCGCCGCGGCCCGACACCACTCTTGTTTACAGCCGATTGGAGCCACAAATTGCCGTCGTGGCTCCCTCCTGTTCTCCATCTACGAAGCAATCCATGATCGCACGCACCCTGGTCCTCGCCGCCGCCCTCGTGGGGGTGATGAACGCACCGGCCGCCGCCCAGGAGGACATCAGCAGCCTTGTGCAGCAGGTCACGCCCTCCGTCGTGACCCTGAAGTCCTTCGGTTCGAGCGGCCGGCAGATCTCCACCGGAAGCGGCTTCGCCCTCCCCGACGGCCGCATCGTGACGAATGCGCACGTGGTGCGCGGCGCGGCGAACGTGGAGGTCTTCAACGCCCAGGGGTCGCTGGTCGGGGCGGTGCAGCACGCCGAAGCGCTGAGCAACTCGGTGGACATCGCTATCCTGCCCCGCGTGGAGGGGGTGCCGGGCCTGGTGCTGGCAGCCGAGGAGCCGGCGGTCGGCACCCGCATCGCGGCCGTGGGGGCGCCCATCGGGTTGAGCAACACGGTGTCCGACGGCATCGTCAGCAGCATCCGCGAGATCGAGGGCCAGCGGCTCATCCAGATCACCGCACCCATCTCGGCCGGCTCGTCGGGCGGCCCGGTGGTGGACGGGGAGGGACGCGTGGTGGGGGTGAGCGTGGCCTCCATGCGGGGCGGGCAGAACCTGAACTTCGCGGTGCCCGTCGCGAACGTCCGCGTGCTGGCGGCCTCGGCGCCGGGGCAGATCGCGTTCTCCACGGCGCGCGGGCCCAGCGCCGACGGGGGGATGCGGGGGGGAGTGGACGAGGGCGATGCCCGGCCGCTGGAGGACCGCGTGCCCGTGGAGGGCACGCTGGACTTCGACGACCCGCTCCTGGCCGACAACTCGTTCTTCGAGCTCTGGTCGTTCGAGGCCGAGCAGGGCGACCAGGTGCTGGTGGCGATGACCTCCAGCGACTTCGACACCTATCTCTCGGTGGGCCGCATGGTGGATGGCCGCTACATCGAGATCGGCGCAAACGACGACGTGGGCGGCTTCAGCCGGAATTCCCGCCTGGTCCTCCGCATCCCCCGGGACGGGCAGTACCTGGTGCGGGCGAACTCGCTGCGCGGCGGCGCGACCGGCACGTACACGCTCCGCATCGAGGTGACGAAGGACCCCTGACCGCCGTGGTCCAACGCGATGACGATGAACAGCCAGCGACCGCACCCGCAGTCGCTGGCTGCTCCTTTTCCCTGCCGTTCGGTCCGGCCGCGTCCCTCCGGCAACCGGGCCGTCCTTGCCCTCGCCGCCCCGCCCGGGGATCGCGGCGCGATGGTCAGCGCCGCAGCCCCGGGCGCGGCCGGATGGTGTGCTCCACGTCGTAGCCGCGGCTGCGCGCCCACTCGCGCACCGCGCGGTCGCCGCCGCGGCCGTACAGCGGGCTCTGCCGGGGCGGCACGCGGTAGTCGCCCTCGTAGCCGCGCCGGGGGGCGTAGTCGCGGCCGTAGCCCTCCCCGCCGCCTCGGTAGTACGGGTGGTCGTAGCGGCGCGCGTCCCCGGCCAGGCCGTACGACCACTCGCGCGGGGTGTCCTGGTACGGCACGAAGCCCAGCATCGGGTCCCACCCGGACCAGCGCATCATGGGGTCCCAGGCGAACGGCGTGAACATCCCGGGGAGCGTGGCGCCCGGCTCGCGCCCGTAGGCCACCGCCTGGCGCCAGCCGCGGTCGTATCCGCCGCGCTGCTGAGCGTCGTAGCGCCCGCGGCTGCCCATCGGCCGGCCGTAGCCGCGGTCGTACGGGGCCCGCATCCTCGCCTCGTCATAGCGGTTGCGTCTCATCCCGCCCTCCTCTGGTGAGAAGCGTCGCGTCGCCCCGCTGCCTCGCAAGCTCCGTGCGTGACGGCGCGGAACGGCGGTTGCACCGTCGATCTGCGGGTCCGGACCACCGGCCCGCAAGTACAGAAGGTGCAAGGAGATCTGACGTGGAACTGCTGATCTGGATCCTGCTGCTGCTGACGATGGTGGGCGCCACGCTCTACGCCGCCCACCACCTGGTTCACCTGCCGTACGCGCCGGAGTGCCCCACCTGCCGGTCCGTCACCGCCCAGCCCGGGCACACCACCCGCGTCGACCGCATGCTGGCCCGCAGCGGAGTTTCGTTCCGCTCCTGCCCCCGCTGCGGCTGGGCCGGCCGCATGCGCTGGCGCCTGGCCGAGGAGCGGGCGCGGACGGGCAGGGAGTAGCGCGCCCGCAAACCGGCGGTTGATGCTCCTTGCGGTTCTGAACGGGTAATCGCCGCGCCCCTCGCGGGAGCGAATGAATTCGCCGCTGGAAAATCGCAAAGTCCGCCTGCGCGGACTCGGCGGTCCGGGCGTGTGCGGCGTCTCACGCATTCCACGCGTCCGCAACCACGGACTACCGGGTCCCTTCCACTCCATCACCCCTTCACCCCTTCACCCCTTCACCCCTCCACCCTGCCGCTCGCTTGCGGCCCGTCCGGCCCCGGTCTATGTTCCCGCCCGAGCCGAAGGACCCCTTGCAAGCACTCCTGGAGCACCGTTGTCGATGAGCAGGAACGCCGCGATTGCCGGTACGGGCCAGGCGTACGTGGAACGGCGCCGGGCGCACGTCTGCGGCGGGCTGGGGCGGCCCGCGCAGGTGGCGGGGGCGCACGCGGAGCCCCTGTCCGCGGAGCGCCTGGAGTTCGTTCGCCGCGAGGCGGAGGACCTGTACTGGAACGAGCTCTCGTGGGAGGAGCTCACCGCCGAGGAGGCCATCCCCGGCGGCCACCTGACGGAGATGGTCTTTCCCGGCCTGCTGGCGTTCGTGGAGGGGCTGCTGGTCGATCGCGTCCCGGCCGACGCGCTGGCCCCCGCCTGCCCGCACCCGGACGCCGTGGAGGAGATCCTCGCCTTCCTGGGCGAGCGCTACGCGCAGGCCACGTCCGAGCTGGAGGCGGGCGCCGACTCGCAGAAGCTGGTGTGGGCGCGGCACATGACGGCGCGGCTCATCGACCTGGTGCTGTACCGGCTGTACCGCCTGACCCCGGCCGAGCAGGAGCGGCTGGAAGCCCCGGTCTGACCGCCCGGCGCGCGGCCGTGCGCCTTCCCCGGCTCCCGCTCGGCGGCGGCGCCCGCCCGGGCCACCGCTACCTGGCCGGCGCCCCCCTGCTGATCGCCCACCGCGGCGGATCGCACCTCGCCCCCGAAAACACGCTCCTCGCCTTTCGGCGCGCCCTGGACTGGTGGCGCGCCGACCTCCTGGAGACCGACGTCCAGCCCACCCGCGACGGCGACTGCGTCGTCATCCACGACGACACCGTCGACCGCACCACCGACGGCCGCGGCCGCGTCGCCGACCTCACCGTCGCCGAGATCCAGCGGCTGGACGCGGGCTACCGCTTCACCCCCGACGGCGGCGTCACGCACCCGTTTCGCGGGAAGGGCGTGCGCATCTCCACCCTGCGCCAGGTGCTGCAGGCGCTCCCCGGCGCGCGGGTGAACGTGGAGATCAAGGACGGCCGCGCGCAGCCGGCGGTCCGGCGCACCCTCCGCGAGCTGGGCGCCGAGCACCGCGTCCTGGTGGCCGCGGGCGACAGCCGCGACCGCGCCCTCTTCCGCGACCATCCCGGCCCCACCAGCGCGGGCGCGCAGGACCTGTACGCCTTCTACGCGCTGCACCTCACGGGGACGACCCGCCTCTACCGCCCGCTCATCGACGCCTTTCAGATGCCCGAGCGCCACGGCGGCCGCCAGGTGCTGAACCCCCGCTGGGTGCGCGAGGCGCACGCCCACAACGTGGCGGTGCACGTCTGGACGGTGGACGAGGAGGCGGACATGCGGCGGCTGCTGGAGTGGGGGGTGGACGGCATCATCACCGACCGCCCGGACCGCCTGGCGCGCGTCCTCCACGAGCGCACGGGGCGGCCGCTGCCGCCGGGTCCGCCGTCCGGTGAGATCGAGCCCTGGCTGGAACGGTTGTTGCGGCCCTGACGGCGCCTTGCGGGAGGGGTGGATGGCGACGATCCGCCCCGTCTTTCGACCGTTCCGCAGACCACTCCGGCTCACTGGGAGACGACCGATGCCGCGCTACGACCAGGACCGCGGGCGCCCCGGCGCGTGGAACCCGTACGGCCGCGACTTCGGCGGCGGGCCGGCGCCGCGCGGCGGCCCGTACGGCGGCGACTTCCGGCCGCACACGGGGTTCGGAGGGGGCGGTGCGGAGGCGGAGCACGGGCGGCGCCCCGGCGGGTTCGAGGAGGGCGAGTGGGAGAGCGGACCCGTCTACGGGCCCGCGCGCTACGGGCTGGGCCCGTACCACCAGCGCCTGCGCAACCGCCGCCGCCCGGACGACGAGGTGCAGAAGGAGGTGGAGGACGCGCTGTTCTACGACACCTGGGTGGATGCGGAAGCCATCGCCGTGGAGGTGCAGGACGGCGTGGTGACGCTGCGCGGCGAGCTTCCCGACTACTTCGAGGTGCGCTACGCCGCGGACGACGCGTGGGACGTGGACGGCGTGCGCGGCGTGCGCTGCGAGCTGACGGTGAACGGCGCCAGGCGCCCGCCGGTGGACGGCGTGCCGCGCCGGGCCAGCCAGGAACGGGGCGGCTGACCGTCCGCCCCATTGCTCGCCGCCCGCCCGGGCGGCGATTTTGTTTGGGGGGGTGATAACGCAGAGGCCCGCGCGGGCTCCCCCGCCCGGCGAATGAATTCGCTGCTGGCACGTCACGAAGTCCGCCTGCGCGGACTGCATGGGACAGTGTCGTTCGCGGTCTGGGTCGCCAGCACGAGCGAGCAGATTCCTCGGTCGGCGCCATGGGAACGGGTCCGCGCGGGCGCCTCCCTCGGATTGTGACGCTTGGGTCTTAGATGAAGTTCTCCCCTTTCTCCCGCGCAGCGGGGGAGAGGGGTCGGGGGAGAGGGGGCCGACGGCGGGCGGCAGGATGTCAGCCATCGTGCACGATCCCAGCGCCCATCCACCTCGTTATCCACCACGTCACCCGGCCCATGCCCCCACGCCCGCCCTTCGCCGAACGCGTTCGCCGCAGCCTGGACGGGCTGGGGGTGCGGGGGACGGGCGCGCACGTGCTGGCGGCGGTCTCCGGCGGGTGCGACTCGGTGGCGCTGCTGCACCTGCTGCGCTTCGCCGCGGACGACGGGACGCTGCGGGTCACCGCGGCGCACTTCGACCACGCGATGCGGCCGGGGAGCGCGCGCGACGCGGCGTGGGTGCGCGGCCTGTGCGCCGCCTGGGAGGTGCCGCTGGTCGAGGCCCGCGCGCAGACGGCGCCGCGGACCGAGGCGGACGCGCGCGAGGCGCGCTACGCCTTTCTGCGCCGCGCCCAGGCGGAGGCGGGCGCCTCGCATCTCGCCACGGCGCACCACGCGGACGACCAGGCGGAGACCGTGCTCTTTCGCGCGCTGCGCGGCACCGGCATCCGCGGCCTGGCTGGCATCCCGCCGCGCGGCGAGGACGGCCTGGTCCGCCCGCTCCTTCCCTTCTGGCGCGCGGAGATCGCCCGGTACGCGCGGGCGCAGGGGCTGTGCTGGCGGGAGGACCCGTCCAACGCGGAGGCCGGCTACGCGCGGAACCGCATCCGCCTGCGGCTCCTTCCCGCCATCGAGAAGCACCTCGCGCCGGGCGCGCGGCGAAGCCTGGTGCGGCTCGCGACGCTGGCGCGGGAAGAGGAGGAGGCGTGGGAGGCGGTGCTCCGTCCGCTGGTCGCAGAGGCGGTACGGGAGGAAGACGGGGCGCTTGTGCTTGTCCGGGAACGTCTTGCGGCTTATGATTGGCCGGTTGCCGCGCGCGTGCTGCGCGCGGCGCTGCGCCGGCTGGGGACCACGCCCGACCGTACGGGAACCCGCCTGGCGCTTCAGTTTATCAGCCATGCCCCCAGTGGACGGGCCTTCACCCTTCCCGGCGGCGTGCGCATCACCACCGAGTTCGGCCTGGCGCGCCTGGAGCGCACCGCCGGCGAAGCGCCCGGCGCGCCGCCGGACCAGCCGCTGGTGATCGCCGCCCCGGAGCCCGGCCAGGGACGCTTCCGCGTCGGCGGGGCGGAGTGGACGGCGCGCTGGGGGCCGGAAGGGGACGGCGCGGGGGAGGACGAGCGGACGATGCGCATGGGCGTCGACCGCGTTTGTTTTCCGCTCACGCTGCGCGGCCGGGCCCCGGGCGACCGGGTGCGCACGCGCGCGGGGACGCGCCCGCTCAAGAAGCTGCTGGGCGAGGCGCGGGTGCCGCTGCGGCGCCGGGCCGCCCTCCCCGTGCTGGCGGACGCCGCCGGCGCCGTGCTGTGGGTGCCGGGCGTCGCGCGCGCCGAGGGATGCGCACCCGGGCCC
>DASTNU010000977.1:0-5871 GCA_035720605.1 Longimicrobium sp.
CTTGAGCTCGATGGCGCCGGAGAGCTCGCCGGGGTCGTCCTTTCCCGGCCGCACCTCGGGGGTGGTCTGCAGGATCGGCTTGACCATCTCGTACAGCGGCACCGCCCCCAGCGCCTGGATGAGCGCGTTGCTGGTGGAGAGCACCGCGCCCAGGCACAGGCCGAACGCGGCCGTGAAGCCCAGGAACTCCCCCGTCCCCATGGCGTTCTCGCCGCCCAGCGTGCGGGCGGCCAGGGAAAAGAGGATGATGGAGCAGAGGACGGGGTAGGCGGCGTTGAAGACCGCCAGCCGCACCCCCAGCGCGCGGTTGTGGTACTGCCGGTCGCGCTGCTCGCCGAAGGCGCGCGCCCACAGCGAGAACGCCTGCGGCTCCGCCCCGGCCAGCTTGAGCTTGGAGATGCCGGTGAGGAACTGCAGCATCATCCCGCCGATGCGCGAGCGCTGCTCCAGGATGCTGCGGTTGCTGCGCAGCTGCAGCAGGCCCACGGTCACCGAGACGGCCAGGGAGACGGCGATCAGCCCCGTCCCCACCGCGCCCAGCAGCGCGTCGTAGTGAAAGAGGAGGAAGAGGTTCGTCAGCGAGAACAGCCCCGCCAGCAGCCCCGTGACCACCGCGCCGGTCATGATGCGGCGGATCTCCTCCACCCCCATGGCCCGCATGGCCAGCGCGCCGGCGGTGTAGTCGCGAAAGAAGGGGAGCGGCAGGGCGATCAGCCGGTCCCACACCGCCGCCTGGATGGCTCCCGCGGTGCGCGACTCGATGCGCACGATGGCGATGCCGCGCACCACGGTGAAGAGCGCGCTGGCCATCGCCACCGCCAGCAGCACCAGCGTCATCTGCACCAGCTGGCCGCGGTCGGCGCCGGGGATGATGGTCTCGAAGAGCATCCCGGTGGCCAGCGGCAGCACCAGCCCCAGCACCGCGCCCAGGGTGGCCGCCGCCAGCACCGTCAGCAGGTCCGGCCGGCACCCGTGCAGGCCGAACCGCAGCACCTGCAGCGGCCGCAGCGGCTCGGAGGGGAAGGGCCGGTAGAGCATGTACGCCGTGGGCCCCGCCCGCGCCGCCACCTTCGCGTCCACGGCCACGCGGGTGCCGGCGCCGGGGTCGTACGCCTCGTACCCGCCCCCGCGGGCGGGAAGGAAGGCCACGGGCGAGGGCGTGTCGGCCCAGCGGCCCAGCAGGGGGCCGTTGTCCGCCTGCCACCACCCGTCGCGCAGCATCACGCGGCGGGCGCGCACGCGGCAGGCGCGCGCCAGCGCCTGGACGGGGTCGCGCGTCCGGAGCGGGGCGGCGGGCGGCTCCACCTCCACCCCGCGGGCCTGCGCCACCATCCGGAGGGCGGTGAACAGGTGGTCCTGGCCGGCGCCCTCCGGGGCGCGCAGCCGCATGGCCAGGCGCTGCGTGCCCGTCGCCAGGGTGCTGGCCAGCCGCGACAGCCCGCCCGCCATCCCGGCGGCCTGGGCCCGCTCGCGCGCCTCCATCCGCGCGCGGTACGCCTCCGCGTCGGCGCGCTCGCGCTCGTCCGCCACCTCGCGCGCGGCGGCGTGCAGCAGCGCCAGCGCGCCCAGCACCGCCGCGGCGCCGCCCTGCTCCAGCACGGCCGCCGTGTCCAGCAGCCGCACCCGCGACGGCCCCGTCGCCGTCACCCACCCGCGGCGGGTCACCGGGGCCACGGCGCCGGGATGGACGCAGGCGCCGCGGCGGCCCAGCAGGCAGACGGCGCCCTCCAGCGGCTCCACCCACGCCGGCGCCGCGGGGCGCAGGCTCGCCCCCTTCTCCAGCGCCACCTCGTCGCCGGGGGCGCCGGTGGCGGCGCTGCGCACGGTGGCGCGCCCCACCAGCCCGTCCCACACGCGCTCCGTCCAGCGCTGCACCAGCTCCACGAAGAGGGGGCGGGTGGCGGGGTCCGCCGCCAGCGCCTCCACCTCGGCCAGCGCCAGCTCCGCCAGCGTGGTTCCCGGCGAGCCCACGGCCAGCAGGGCGCGCGGGTCGTCGGGGTCCTCGCCCACGCCGAAGACCGGGTCGCCGGCCTCCAGGCGAACCAGGTGGCGGCGCGGGCCGTCGGGCTCGCCGTTCAGCACCAGGGTGGCGAAGACGTCGATGCGCCCGGTGCGGACGATCCACACCCGCTCCGGGTGCAGCCGCACCGGGCGGTTGCCGGTGACGGCCAGGGTGCGGCCCCCGGCCAGGGCGGCGGCGTCCAGGATGCTCATCGCGTCACTCCGCGGCGATCAGCTCGCGGTACGGCCCGTCCGCGTCCTTCAGCTCGTCGTGCGTGCCGCGCTGCACGATCTTTCCCTGGTCCATCACCACGATCTCGTCGCAGTCGCGAATGGTGCTCAGCCGGTGCGCCACGATCAGGCAGGTGCACCCCCGGCGGCGCAGGTTGTCGTCGATCTCCTGCTCCACCGCCGGGTCCAGCGCGCTGGTGGCCTCGTCCAGCACCATCACCGCGGGCCGGTTCACCAGCGCCCGGGCGATCTCCATCCGCTGCCGCTGGCCGCCGCTGAAGTTGCGCCCCGCCTCTTCCACCCGGCTGGCGTAGCCGCCGGCGCGGGCGCTCACGTCGTCGTGGATGCACGCGTCGCGGGCCGCCTCCACCAGGTCCGGCTCGGGGACGGTGGGGTCCCACATGGTCAGGTTGTCGCGGACCGTCCCCTCGAAGAGGAAGACCTCCTGGTCCACCACCGCGAAGGAGCTGGTCATCACCGGCCGGGGAATGCGGCCGCGGGGAATGCCGTCCAGCAGCACCTCCCCCGCCCACGGCTCGTACAGCCCGCTCACCAGGCGGGCGACGGTGCTCTTTCCCGATCCCGACCCGCCCACCAGCGCCACGCGGGCGCCCGGCCGCAGGGTGAGGGTGAAGTCCTGGATGAGCGCCGGCTCCAGCCGGCTGTAGCCGAAGGAGACGCGCCGCAGCTCCAGGTGCCCGGAAAGGCGCGAGGCGGGCACCTCCACCCCGCTCCACGCCTCCGCCTCGTCCGCCGGGACGGCGTGCGGCTCCGCGGGCGGGGGGGCGCCGGCGCCCCCCGCCGTCGCGCGCAGCACGTCGTCCAGGCGGTTCATGTCGCCGCGCACCTCCTGCAGCGTGCTCCCCATGTTCACCAGCGAGTTCACCGGCGCCAGAAAGGCCAGCATCAGCGCCTGGAAGGCGATCAGCATCCCCATGCTCAGGTCGCCGTCCATCACCCGCATCCCGCCCAGCCCCAGCAGCAGCGCCGTGCTCACCGCCAGCAGCAGGGGCGGCACCGCGGCCAGCAGCGTGGTCTGCAGCGCCAGCTGGTGCTGCGCGTTGGCCGCCTTGGCGTAGTAGCCGCTCCACCGACCGAAGAAGTCGCTTTCCGACCCCGTCGCCTTGAGGTTCTCGATGTTCAGCAGCCCGCCCATGGCCGTGCCGATGGCCTTGCCGCGGTCCTGCAGCAGCCGCTGGCTCAGGTCGGTGCGCCGCTGCGACACGAAGCGCAGCGCGGCCATGTTCAGCCCGCCCGTCGCCACCACGAGCGCCGCCAGGACGGGATCGTAGCTCACCATCAGCGCGGCGTAGAACGCCACCATGATGGCCGCCAGCGCCGTCGTCGCCAGCTCGCCGGACAGGAGCTGCGCCACGCGGTCGTTGATCCCCACCCGCGAGGCGATCTCGCCGGGAAAGCGCTGGGTGAAGAACTGCAGCGGAAGGTGAAGGACATGCCAGAGGAAGCGCGCGGAGGTGCTGATGGCCAGCCGCGTCTCCAGCCGCAGCAGGTAGCGCTGCTGCAGCAGGGTCAGCACCGCCAGCACCAGCGCCGTGGCCGCCATGAACCAGGTGAGGGGGGCCACCCAGTCCGCCATCCCCTTCACCAGCACGTCGTCCACGAAGACGCGGGAGAAGGTGGGCACCAGCAGCCCAGGAAGCACCAGCGCCAGCCCGGCGAGGACCACGTACGCCACCGCCCCGTGCAGCCCCGCCAGCCGGCGCCCCAGCGAGGCCGCCAGCGAGCGCCCCTCGCCCCCCGCCACGAACTCCGGCCCCACCTGGAAGGTGAGCGCCACACCGGTGAACGACTGGTCGAACTCGTCCTCGCTGACCGCCCGCGGCCCGTGGGCGGGGTCGTTCAGCAGGGCCTTTCCCCTGCCGAACCCCTCCAGCACCACGAAGTGGTTGAAGTTCCAGTGGACGATCATGGGCACCGGCAGCGCGCGCAGCTCCGCCGGCTCCTTCTTGAACCCCTTGGCCACCAACCCGTACGCGCGGGCGGCCTTCACCACGTTGCTGGCCTTGCTGCCGTCGCGGCTCACCCCGCACGCCACGCGCACCTCTTCCAGCGGCACCAGCTTGCGGTGGTACGCCAGGATCATGGCCAGGCAGGCGGCGCCGCACTCCACCGCCTCCATCTGCAGCACGGTGGGCACCTTCTCGCGGCGTGCCGCGGGCGCGCCCGGCGACGCGCCCCGCCGCAGCCGCCCGCGCGCCGCCTGCGCCGCGCGCTTCAGCCGTGCCCCGAGGGCCGTGCTCACGGACGCTCCGCCCCGGCCGTGCCCACGGCGACGGCGGGCTGCGTCCCGCCGCGCGCGGGCTCCGCGTGGCGCCGGAGCGCGGGGATGACCATCAGGATCGGCCGGCGGCGCTCCACCACGATCCCCGCGGAGGCCAGGGTGCCGCTCTGGATGCGCAGCGGCGGCCCCTTCGACGAGGTCCAGCGGTAGCTGCTCACGTTCTCGGAGTCCGGCAGCAGGTCCACGTGCACCTCGTACGGCGCGTCGTCGCCGCTCAGGGCGCTCACCAGCTGCTCGTTCTTCAGCACCCGCGTCATCCCCTGCGGCGTCACGGGAAAGTCGGAAACGTAGGTCACCGTCCCCAGCAGGTAGCCGAACTCCTCCTTCTTCACCGTGCTGGGGGCGATCTGCACCAGCATCCCCGGGTTGACCTTCTTGCCGTGCACGGAGGGGATGTAGAGGATGGCCTGCAGCCCCGTGACCGTCTTGCCGGTGAGGTCGACGGTCAGGACCAGCTGGCCGCGCTCCACGATGCTTCCCTGCTCCGCCATCACCTCCAGCACCCGCCCCGTGTACGGGCTGATGACCTCGCTGGTGGTGCGCAGCTCGTTCTCCAGCCGCGCCAGCTCGCGCTCCGCCTCGGTGAGCGCCGCCTGCGTCTCCTGCGCCGCCTTCTGGTTCTGGTTGCGCACCTGGCCCGCCTCGGCGTCCAGCTGCACCAGCTCGCTGCGGCTCTGGCGCACCCGCTCCTCCGCCTGGTCGCGCTGCTGCGTGGTGGCCAGCTGCGCCTGGCGCGTCATGAGCCCCTGCTGCACCAGCTGCTCTTCGTTCTGGATCTTCTCGTTCAGCGACCGCACGGTGCTGGTGCCCGCCTCGATGGAGGCGCTGAGCTGCTCTCGCCGCTGCGCCAGGTAGGCCGTCTGCAGCTGCACGTCGCGGTCGCCGAAGCGCACCTGCCCGGCGTGCCGCCGCTGCAGCTCCCCCACCTGCGCCCGCGCCTGCTGAATGCGCAGCACCAGGTCCTGCCGGGCGATGCGCGCCACCACCTGCCCCTCCCTCACCACGTCGCCCGCGCGCACGGCCACGTCGGTCACGCGTCCCTCGCCGCTGGCTTCGATCTCCAGCACGCCGCCGCTGCGGATCAGGATCCCCTCCCCCGCGATGCGCTCCGGCACGCTTCCCACGATCCCCCACACCAGCGCCGTCACCAGCAGCGCGCCGACGCCGACGAGCAGCAGCCAGCCGCGCGGCGTGGTCACCTGCATCAGCTGGTCGAGCTGCTCCGGCGAGGAGAGCCGCTCCAGCGCCACGCTGCGAAAGATCTCCTTCTTGGGCTCCGCGGGCGCCGCCGGCGCGGATTCGTTCGGGGTGGCCGTGCTCATGGTTCCTCCCACGCG
>DASTNU010000978.1:0-4528 GCA_035720605.1 Longimicrobium sp.
GTCTCCGTCACCCCGCTGCACCTGGACCTCACCAACCACGCGCTGCTGGCCGACGTGGCCGCGTGGGACCTGTCGGTATGACGGACCGCTACGAGGGGCAGCGGCGCGCGCTCATCGGCACCATGCAGGCGCGCGGCATCCGCGACCTGAACGTGCTGCGGGCGTTCGACCTGGTGCCTCGGCACGAGTTCGTTCCCGACGCGGTGCGCCACCTGGCCTACGAGGACGCGCCGGTGCCCATCGGCTACGGGCAGACGGCGTCGCAGCCCTCGCTGCAGGCGCTCTACATGCAGGTGCTGGACATCCAGCCCAACGACAAGGTGCTGGAGATCGGCACGGGGTGCGGGTTCCAGACGGCGGTGCTGGCGCAGCTGGCGGGGCGCGTCTACTCCGTCGAGCGCATTCGCGAGCTGGCGGTGCGCGCGCGGGAAAAGCTGGACCAGCACCGGGTGAGCAACGTGGCCATCCTGGTGGGCGACGGCACCATCGGGTGGAGCCGGTACGCGCCCTTCGACTGCATCCTGGTGGCCGCCGCGGCGCCGGACGTGCCGGAGCCGCTGACGGCGCAGCTGGCGGAGGGGGGGCGAATGCTGGTGCCCGTGGGCGGGCGGACGATGCAGCGGCTGCTGCTGATCCGCCGCCGGGGCGACGCGTTCGACCAGCAGGAGGTGACGGAGTGCGCCTTCGTGCCCCTGCTGGGCCGCTTCGGCTGGGCGGGCGACGGGGGGTGAATCGCTCCCCTGGCGACATTGCATTCCCGCCGCGACGCCGATTTCGTTGACATCGCAGGCGTTGCGCCGTACGTTCCCGTCATACGCTCCATCCACTTCCTGCAACCTCGCCGCGCGCGGAGCACCGGATCTCTCGCGCCTTCCGGCCCCTGCACCTCCGAGCATCCATGAGCCACGGCGACTCCCTGGACGGCTTCGTCTTTCCGCCGTTCGTTCCGCCCGCGGCCGCGCGGCCGGTGGATCCTCCCACGCCCGCGTCCCAGTCCTCCGTTCCCGAGCCCACCCCGTCCGCCGACACGCAGACCGCCGCGCGCCCCACGCTGCCGTGGGACGTGGAGACGCCGATGGTGGGCGAGGTAGCGGACCTGCCGCCGCTGGCCGCCGCGCCGGCGGAGGCGGACGAGGCGGAGGACGAGGACCTGCCCTGGCTGGAGCGCCCCGTCCCGCGCGACACGGAGGAGGCGCCGGCGGCCGCCGCGCAGGAGCCCGCCGCCGCGCAGGCGAACGACGGATTTCCCGACTGGATGGCCTGGGACGACCGCGACGCGGATGAGGCCCGCTCGGATGCGGAGGGCCTTCCCGCGGTGGAGGGGCTGGAGGACTTCGTCCCGGTGGATGACCTGGGAAGCCACTTTTCCCCCGCGCCCGCGGTGGACTGGACGGAGGCGGAGCCGGTCGCGGACGCCGCCGCGGGGATCGACGCCGCGGATGCGCCGGTCACGGAAGATCCGGCCGATTCCTCCGCCTGGAGCCTCGACGCCGCCGAAGGCGACGAGCCGCCCCTCCTGTTCGAGAGCGGGGACGCGTCAGCCCTGGCCCTCGACGAGCCGGCCGCTCTCGCCGAGCCAGGGCCGTCCGCGGCGGAAGAGACCGAGCCGGAGCCGCTGGAGTGGGAGCCGGCGGCGGCGCTCGCGCAGGCGGTACCCGCGAACGGCGAGCATGGCCCGGCATCCACGGGCGGCCCGTTCGAGGAGGTGGCGGCCCGGCTGGAGGACATCGCCCGCACCCTGCGGGAGCGGCCCGACGCGCTGCTGGGCGGCGACGCATCCGATCCGCTGGCGCTGCTGGTGGCCGGGTACGTGATGGGCTACCGCGCCCGCGGCGGCCGCTGACCGCATCGCGTCACATCAAGAAGCCCCGGCTGGCGCGTGCCAGCCGGGGCTTTTCGCTTGTGGAGGATTCTGGAACAGGGGTCGAGGAACGTGCTTGACGTGCTCGTGGCGAGGGGATAACCTACCGGAGGTGATGAGAATGATTCTCAGCATCAAAGATCCGGCGGCACAGACATCCCTGAACCACGTTCCACCGATGCCGATCCGCACTGCCGCAGCCATCCTGACCCTGCTCTGCGCCGTCCCTGCGGCGGCGTTCGCCCAGGCGGCACCATCCGTCGGCACGATCGTCGTCGCGCACGGGGGAGGGCCCGCCTGGGACGCCCAGGTGCAGGCCGTCGCGGAGCTGGTGAACACCGGCGGCCCGGTGGAGGTGAGCTTCCTGATGGGACCCGGCGCCTCGACCCACCGCTTCCAGGACGCGGCGCGGCGCCTCGCGGAGCGCGGGGCGGGCGAGATCGTGGTGGTGCCGCTCCTGGTTTCCAGCCACAGCGGTCACTACCAGCAGATCCGCTACCTCGCCGGCGAGACCGACTCGCTGGACGCGGAGATGCACCACCACCTGCACATGGCCGGGATCGAGCGGCCCTCCGTGAGGGTGCCGATCCGCGTCACCCGGGCCATCGACGACTCGCCCGAGGCGGCGCGGGTGCTGGCCGAGCGCGCGCTGGCGCTGGCGGCGGCGCCGGGGGAGCAGGCGCTGTTCCTGATCGGCCACGGCCCCAACTCCGCCGAAGACTACGCCGAGTGGATGCGCAACCTGCGGCCGGTCGCGGACAGCGTGCGGGCACTGACGGGGTTCCGCGACGTCAGGATCGGGCTGCTGCGGGACGATGCGCCGGCGGAGGTGCGGGCCGAGGCGGTGCGCGGAGCCCGGGAGATCATCGAGCTGCAGCACCGGCTGACCGGACGGCCGGTGGTGGTGGTGCCCGTGCTGATCTCGCGCGGCCGCATCAGCGTGGAGAAGATCCCCGCCGACCTTGCCGCCCTGCCGATCGCCTACCAGGGAGATGCGCTCCTGCCGCACCCCGGGATGGCGCGCTGGATCGAGAAGCGGGTGAGCGCGCCGCGGTAGCGCGATGATGCGGGATGAAGACACCCCGGCCGGTCTCGTGCGCCAGCAGGGCTTTCCCCGCCTGCTCCGGTTGACCAGATCGCCGTATTTCCCTAGATTTTACGCCTGTTCGCCCCCGTAGCTCAGGTGGATAGAGCGACGGTTTCCTAAACCGCAGGTCGGGTGTTCGAGTCACCCCGGGGGCACTTCGACGAGAAGGCCGCTGAAAGCCGTTCGGCTTTCAGCGGCCTTCTGCGTCCGTCGGGGCGCGGCTCCGCGGCGTCCAACAGCGTTCCGCCGGCTTCCGTTCATTCCGTCCACGATGCCGGCCGCGCGCGAGTGCCGGGCCGCCGCGGATGCGTGACCGGTCCGTAGACAGAAACTCCTTGACTTCCCATGGCGCTTCGCTGAAATTCAGCTTCCCTCCAGGCCGCCGCGTCGCTGGACATCCTTATTTTCCGCGGCTCTCGCACTACCCGAATGACGCTCGACACCCTTGTGGCCGCCACCGCCGACGCCATGTCCTCCAGCGTCGGCAGCGAAACCGTGGTCCTGCACTTTACCGCCGGGATGTACTACGGGCTGGATGAGGTGGGATCGCGCATCTGGCAGCTGGTGCAGACCCGCCGCTCGGTGCGGGAGATCCGCGACGCGGTGATGGAAGAATACGACGTGGACCAGGCGCGGTGCGAGCAGGCGGTGTTCGCCCTGCTCGCGTCGATGGCCGACCACGGGCTGATCACCACCGATGATGCGGCCGCTTCGTAGCTGGGCCGGGCTCTCCCGCGCGGAGCGCCGGCTGGCCCTCCGCGCGCTGGCGCTGGTCGTCGGCTTCCGCATCGCGCTGTGGACGCTCCCGGCCCGGCGCGTGCTGGCCGCCGCCCCGCGGCCGGGGGCCCGCCGCCCGCACGCCGGCGTCTCTCCCGACCGCGTGGCCTGGCTGGTGCGCGCCGCCGCGCGGCGCGTCCCCGACGCCAGCTGCCTGACCCGGGCGCTGGCCGCCCGCTGGCTGCTGGCCGAGGCCTCGCTGGATTCCACCCTGCACTTCGGGCACCGCCGCGACGAGCGGGGGGCGTTCGCCGCGCACGCGTGGCTGGAGCACCGGGGGCGGGTGCTGGTGGGCGGCGACGAGCACCTTTCCCTCTACCGACGGTTCGACGCCGCGCCGGCCGACCCGGCCCAGGTGCCTCGCCAGTGAGCGGCTTCCTGGCGATCCTGGGCGGCCCCCCCGATCTGCACGACCGCGACGCCGTGTCCGCCGCCGCGGCGTGGCTGGTCCCCCGCAGTCCCGACGGCTTCGCGGGGTGGAGCTCCGGCGCCGCGACGCTGGTGCAGGGGCTGCTGCGGCTCTACCCGGACCAGGCTGCCTCCCCCGCGGTCGCCACGCTGGACGGTACGACGTGGCTGGTGGGGGACGTGCGCATCGACGCGCGCGACGAGCTGCGCGAGGCGTTGCGCCGGCAGCCGGATGCGGCGGGCGCGTCCGCGTCGGACGCGGAGCTGGTGCTGCAGGCGTTCCGCGCCTGGGGCGAGGAGTGCACGGACCACCTGCGGGGCGACTTCTCGTTCCTGATCTGGGACGAGATCCGCGGGGAGGCCTTCTTTGCCACCGACCACTTCGGCGTCCGCCC
>DASTNU010000979.1:0-5833 GCA_035720605.1 Longimicrobium sp.
CACGAGAAGCAGGCGGAGCAGCAGGCGCGGCGCGAGAAGGACGAGGCGGAGCGGCTGGTGGCGGAGGCGCGGCAGGCGGTTGCCAGCGCCCGGCAGGCGTACGAAGACGAAGCCCGCCGGCTCGCCGCGCTCTCGGCCGAGAACCTGCTGGCCGACGTCCCCGTCCCCGCCATCCGCCAGGAGGCGGCCGGCGCGCTGAAGGCGCTGGGGCTGGACCGCGTGGGCAGCTCCGCGCTGGAGCTGCGGACGGCGCTGGGAGAGGCGCGCACGCTGCTGGGCCGCGGCCGCGCCGTCGCCGCGCCGCTGCTGCACGGGGAGGAGCGCAGGCGCCGCTGGTGGTTCCTGGTGATGGCGCTCTTCGCCGGACCGGCGGTGGCAATGGCGCTGCGGGTGCTGCTGGAGGGGATTGGACCCGAGGGGCTCGATACCATCGGTGCGTGGTCGGCGGGGGTGGCGACGTTCCTCTCCAGCGTCGCCGCGTGGATCCGCGCGCAGCTGGCAAAGGCGGGCGAGTGGATTCAGCAGGTGGAGGACGCGCAGCGGCGGCTGGACGAGACGGTGGCGCGGGCGCAGGCGCAGAACGTTCAGCAGATGCGCGAGGCGGAGGAGCGCCTGCGGCTGCGCGAAGCCGACTACCAGGCCGCCCGCCGGCGCGAGGAGGAGGCGCAGCGCCGCGCGGTGGAAGCGCGGCAGCGGCTCAGCGAGGCGTCGCTCGCGGGCGTGCTGAGCACCTTCATCGAGGACCGCGCCAGCAGCACCGACTACCGCAAGCACCTGGGCACGCTGGCGCTGGTGCGCAACGACTTCGAGCGGCTCTCCGCGCTCATCGAAGAGGAGAACTGGCGCCTGTCGCCCCCGGTCCCCGGCGAGGACACGGCGCGCCGGGGGCTGGCCAAGTTCGCCACGCCTGAGGAGGAGCGGGCGGACCGCGCGCGGCGCATCAACCGCATCGTGCTGTACGTCGACGACCTGGACCGCTGCCCGCCCGCCAAGGTGGTGGAGGTGCTGCAGGCGGTGCACCTGCTGCTGGCGTTCCCCCTCTTCGTGGTGGTGGTGGGCGTGGACGCGCGGTGGATCACGCGCTCGCTGGAAGCGCGCTACCGCGAGCTGCTCAGCGTGGACGCCCGGGCGGGCGAGGTGGACGAGTTCAGGGAGCTGTTCGGCTCCGCCACGGCGCACGACTACCTGGAGAAGATCTTCCAGGTGCCGTTCTGGCTGCGGCCCATGGGCGATGACGGCGCACGCGCGATGGTGGGCGGGCTGCTGGCACCCAGCCTGGCCGCGCCGTCGAAGAGCGAGGCGAGCCCCTCTTCCACGAACGTCGTCCAGGAGCAGCAGGACGAGTCCGGTGCGGGAGAACGCGAAGGACCTCGTCTCCCCGTCCCCGGTTCGACCGGGGATGACAAGGGCATCGTCCTGGGCAGGCCGGCGGAGGTCGAGCGGGCGGAGGTGCCGGCGAAGCGCGAGGAGCCGGAGCTGACGGCCGAAAGCCTGGAGATCACGCAGTCCGAGCTGCAGTTCATGAACGAGCTCGCCCCGCTGCTGGGCCGCTCTCCCCGCGCGCTCAAGCGGTTCGTGAACGTCTACCGCCTGATCAAGGCCGGCCTGCCGCCGCACGAGCGCCGCGCCTTTCTTCGCGACGACCGCGGCGCGAGCGACTACCAGGCGGTGCTGTTTCTGCTGGCGGTGGACACCGGTGCGCCGCACATCGCGTCCCGCCTCTTCCAGGCCTTCACTACGATTCTCGCCCCGGACGGCAGGGGGAAAGCCGGTGAGGAGCAGGTGAAGTTCGTCGTCTCGCAAATCGACGGGGAACTGGATGGGGATGCCGACTGGTGGCGCGTGAAGGGGTGGCTTCAGTCCGAGCCCGGCACGCACCGGTTCGAGCCGCGCGCCATGGAGACGATCGCTCGCTGGGTGCCGCGCATCAGCCGATTCTCGTTCCACACCGGCCGCGTTCCATCCACGCTCCCGGGGCTCGGCCCGGACGAGGAAGCGCCGCAGGGTTGATCCGGCGCGCGCATCCACAAAGAAGACGAGGGGGCGGCGAACCATGCGTGGTCCGCCGCCCCCTCGGCGTTCATCCGCCGTCCCGGGTCAGCGGGCGGCGGGCTCGATGCCGGGCACGGGTGCGTGCGTGTCGGGGAGGCGCCCGGTGCGGGTGATGCCCTGCCAGCCGCAGCGCGGGCACCAGCGCTTCTGCAGGGTGCCCAGCATCAGCCGCGACATCAGCCGTCCGGCCGCGCCCATGCGCACCGGGAGCGTCTCGGCGTTGCAGCTGTCGCAGGTGCGCTCGGCGGGAAAGATCATGTAGCACGTGGCCGCCGCCAGCAGCCCCTTGGCGATGAACGCCAGGAAAAAGAACGCGAGCCAGGTAAGCAGCATGGTACCACGAGAGACTGCGGGGCCGTGCGCCGCCGCCGGTGCGACGGGTGGATGGGATCCTGCGCATCGCCCGTGCCGGTCGTCTGCCGGTACGCTGTCGCGGCGGGTTGGTTCCAGGGAATAGGAAATAGGGAATAGGGAACAGGGATAGGGATAGGGATAGGGAATGGCAAGCACGCAATCGCGAAAGGGTCCCAGGGGATGATGCACGATGCCCGCGCCGGGGAGGGCGCGGGCATCCGGAGACCGGGGGCGGGACGCGTACTCCCGCCCCCGGGCGGTCCATCGATCGAGTCAGGGAAACAGGATCGTCACTGCCGCGGGATCGTGACGGCGTCGCGGGCGATCTCGCGGCTGGTCGTGAACCCGGCGCTGGTGTCCAGGTGGAAGACCCGGACCCGGTGCGTCCCCCCGCGCACGGGAACCGAAGCATGGTACGATACCTTGCCCGGTGCCTGCAGAGGCAGGTTGGTCTGCGGCGTGCTCCCTATGTACACGCGCACGCCGTCGCGCCCCTCGTGAAAGTGCGCGACGAGGGTTCCTTCCGCAGCGTTGTCGTACACGCCGCGCACCACGACGGCGCCGACCGCGCCTTCGATCACGGCGCTCTCCTCCTCCGCCTGCGACGGCTCCGCCTGCAGCACCAGCGCCTGCTGCAGCCCCACAGGATTCTCGGCGCAGGCCGCCAGCACCAGCGCGAGCACGACCGACCAGATTCGTTTCATCCGCACATCTCCTGAGCAGAGGGTGGAAAACCGGCGTGAACGGACGAGAAACCCGGCGCGGACGCCGGATGTTCCGGGCCCGGCGCCGCCCGGGTTGCCGCCGCGCCGCCGCGCCGGTTATCGTTGCGCGCGCAAATCGAGGCATCACAAGCGGATCGGGTTGATGAACGTCCTGAACGTGCAGGATCTGAAGAAGAGCTACGGCACCCGTACGGTGTTCGACGGGGTGTCGTTCGCCGTGGACGAGGGCGAAAAGGTGGGCTTCATCGGCGTGAACGGCTCCGGGAAATCCACCCTGTTCCGCATCGTGGCGGAGGTGGAGGGGCACGAGGGCGGCACGCTGGCGTTCCAGCGCGGCATCCACACCGGCTACCTGGCCCAGGAGCCCGAGTTCGAGGCGGACGCCACCATCCTCTCCGCCGTCGCGTCGGGAAAGCCGGAGCTGCTGGAGGCCATCGGCGAGTACCACGAGGTGGCGGAAAAGCTGGAAGCGGGGGAGGGCGACGTCGACCGGCTGCTGGCGCGGCAGGAGCGGGCGGCGGCGCGCATCGACGCGCTGGGCGGGTGGGACTACGAGCACCGGATGGAATCCATCCTCACCCGGCTGGGGGTGCAGCACTGGGAGCGCCGCGTGGACGGCCTGTCCGGCGGCGAGCGCAAGCGGGTGGCGCTGGCCCGCGTGCTGTTGCAGCAGCCGGAGCTGCTGATGCTGGACGAGCCCACCAACCACCTGGACGCCGACACCGTCGCCTGGCTGGAGGAGCACCTGCAGAGCTATCCGGGCGCGGTGCTGCTCATCACCCACGACCGCTACTTCCTGGACCGCGTGGTCACGCGGATGCTGGAGGTGAGCACCGGCGAGCTGACGCCCTACCCCGGCGGCTACACCGAGTACCTGGAGGCCAGGGCGGAGCGGGTGGAGCGCGCGTCGGTGGAGGAGGAGAAGCGGAAGAAGCTCATCGCGCAGGAGCTGGCGTGGGTGCGGCGCTCGCCCAGCGCGCGGACGGGGAAGCAGAAGGCGCGCATCGGGCGGCTGGGCGACCTGGAGAAGGAGCAGCGCGAGAAGCGCCTCCCCACGCGGACGGCGGTGGAGATCGCCGCGACCGAGGCGCCGCGGCTGGGGCGCACCGTGCTGAACCTGCACCACGTGGACAAGCGCTTCGGCGAGCGGGTGCTCATCCGCGACTTCAGCACCATCCTGCAGGCGGGGGAGCGCATCGGCATCATCGGCCCCAACGGCGCGGGAAAGACCACGCTGCTGCGCATCATCCTGGGGCAGGAGCCGCCGGACGCGGGCGAGGTGGAGCTGGGGCGCAATACGCGCATCGCCTACTTCGACCAGCAGCGCGAGGAGCTGAATCCGGAGCACACCGTCTACCAGGCGGCGGCGGATTCGGACTGGGTGATGGTGGGCGGCGAGAAGACGCACCTGCGCAGCTACCTGGAAACCTTCCTCTTTCCGCCGGACAAGCAGCGCCAGGTGGTGCGCTCCCTCAGCGGCGGCGAGCGCAACCGGCTGCTGCTGGCCCGGCTGTTCCTGCAGGACGCCAACCTGCTGATCCTGGACGAGCCGACGAACGATCTGGACCTGGTGACGCTGCAGGTGCTGGAGTCGGTGCTGGCGGAGTGGGCGGGGTGCGTGCTGATGGTTACGCACGACCGCTTTTTCCTGGACAAGGTGGCGACGGGGCTCATCGTCTTCGAAGGGGACGGCGTGCTGCACCGCCACGCCGGCAACTACGACCTGTACCGCCGGCTCAGGGAGCAGAAGGAGGCGGAGGCCGCCGCCGCCGCGGCGGAGGCGCGCGAGCGCAAGCCCGCCGCGCCGGCCTCCGCCGCACCGAAGAAGGAAGGGCCGCGCAAGCTGAGCTGGAAGGAGCAGAAGGAGCTGGCGGGGATGGAGGCGGCCATCGTGGAGGCGGAGGCGCGCCGGGCGGAGCTGGAGGCGCGCCTGGCGGACCCGGCGCTCTACACGCAGCCGCAGGACGAGGTCGCGCGCGTCACCGCCGCCTTCCACCAGGCCGGCGAGGCGGTGGACGCGCTGTACGTCCGCTGGGCGGAGCTGGAGTCGATCGCCGCGGGGGCGTGAGGGCAGGGGTGACCCGGATCCTTACCGGCTCCCATCCCGCAATCGAGATCGCTGCAGTCAAAGAACGGTTCACGCAGATGGCGCAGAGGCAACAAGAGGACGCGGAGAACTGCATCGGTTCTCCGCGTCCTCTCCGTTTGGCTCCGCTTCCTCTGCGTGAACCGCTTTTCCCTCGAGTGCACACGGGATTCGGGAAATCGGTATCACTACCTTCCGCGACGGGGAGCCAGGCCGATGGCTGCCATGGGGACGCGGTAGATGTCGCCGGTGCCGCTGCCGATGCCGGCGACGTTGGCGGGGTGGCGCGGCCAGTCGAAGCGCGGGCCCAGGGGGCCGGGATCGCGCCGGGTGCTGCTGAAGTACAGCCACCGGCCATCCGGTGACACGCTCTGGTTGAACTCCAGGGCGGGCGTGTTCACCCCCTCCGGCAGCAGCCGCGCGCGCTGCCACACGCCGTTCCTCCGCTCGCTGACGTACAGGTCGTACCCGCCCACACTGTCCGCCCGCGCGGCACCGCTGAAGATCAGGTAGCTCTCGTCGGGCGCGATCCACGGCTCGATCTCCGACCCCGCCGTGTTGATGAAGTCGCCCAGGTTCTCCGGCGGCTGGTACACGCCATCCACCAGCCGCGACA
>DASTNU010000980.1:0-4870 GCA_035720605.1 Longimicrobium sp.
CGCGGGGCGAGCCTCGCGCCGGAACATCTGCAGCATGCGGTCGGTGACCAGGAAGCCGCCGACCACGTTGATGGTCGCCATCACCAGCGCGAAGAAGCCCAGCCAGCGGGCGGCGGGCACATCCACCATCCCGGCGACCACCAGCGCGCCCACGATGGTGATGCCGCTGATGGCGTTGGAGCCCGACATCAGCGGCGTGTGCAGCGTCTGCGGCACCTTGCTGATGATCTCCACCCCGACGAACGAGGCGAGCACGAAGACAACGATCAGGGTGGTGAGCACGTGGTGAAGGGGTGAAAGGGTGAAAGGGTGAAAGGGTGAAAGGGTGAAAGGTGAAGGGGTGTCGCCAAACCCCGGGAACCGCACAGAAGCTTGTCTTCCTGAGGGAGCGCACACGGGCAACCCGAAGTAATGCAACCGCTTGCGCGCGACCGAAGGATCTACTCCGCCGTACATCGGGGCTGGCCTCCACGCGCTGGACCAGCCCCCCCGGTTCGGCCGACGAGATCTTTCGCTTGGCTTTTGCGGATCTGGTGGAGGCACAGTTTGCGTCAGGGCGAGACGGCGGTCAACTCCGCTGCCGACCTGCCTCCATCCGACTTCCACCGCATCTGCCTCATACCACGTAAACGGAGAGAAGAGGGGAACGCCACGCGGTTCCCTCGATGTCGGAGAGTTCTCCAGATCGCGCATCGGGGATCCGGGCCGCTTGCTCCGCTACGCTCCATTGAGGATCCGGCGTACCACATCCCCTCCCAAAAAATTTGGCAAGTATGTACCTGACGCCAATGCGGCGCGGCGCTGAAACAGAGAGGGCGGAACGCATCGGGGAAGCGTTCCGCCCTTCTCGCCTGCCAAACGAGTTGCCGCGCCGCGTCAGCACCCTCCTTCACAGGACCACGTGATCGGCATATCGACGCAGTACAGACACGGATCGCTGGGCCCGAGCGAACCGCACCAGACCGTGTAGTCATCGCTTTCGAGGCCACGCACCGTCCCCCGGGTCGCAGCGGTAGCCGACTCGACCTCGAACTGCTCGATGCGGAGTTCCTCGACCTTCAACTTGAGTTTCTTCATCGTCGTTCTCCGTGTGCGGGAGGGGTGGGGTTCCGGGCTCGTTCGACGCCAAGTGTAATTTGTCGTATCCCATTGCACAACGGCGGAAAACACACGGCATCGGCTCTAATCGAGGGGTGACGTGTTTGACTTTGGTCCGCTTCTGTCTCGGAATCGCCTCATATCCGTACCGCCGCTGTCTCATGCTTCATCCGGCTATGTTCGGATATGGCCGGGAGTATCCGGGTTCTGGATAGGTATTCACCCCTCCCCCGGCTTGGCGTCAGGTACATACTTGCCAAAAATTTTCGATGGCCCCCTGCCGCCCTTCCATTCCTCTACCGTTCCCGACAGCCCCGCCGGCTCGTGCCTCGCCGACGGGCGCGCCATGCCATCGGCGATCAGGCTTGGACCGTAAAGCAAAGGAAAACGGCACGAGAAAACTCCGTTGACTCCGTTGACTCCGTGTGAGGGCTGATTCTTTTGATCGATTCAGCCTGAGGCCAGAAGAAGCCGGCCCGCGGCGAAAGGGCCGCGGGCCGGGTGAAGGGTGGATGCGGGCGTCCGGGCTAGTTGGCGCAGTACGTCTCGCCCGTCTGGGGATTGACGGTGCAGCTGGGGCCCGGGTTGGCCGGGATCTCGTCGGCCTCGGCCTCGGCCTTTTCCTTCTCCGTCACGCTCAGGATCCCCCAGATGCCGCCGTCGAAGAGGAACGACGCCTGGTCGCGGTACAGGTACTCGCCGGTGATGCTGAACATGCCGCCGGCGCCGTTCTTGAGCAGGATGTCGTGGTGGTTGCCGGGCCCGTGCCCGTCACGCGCACCCTTCCACTCGCTGAACGGATAGGAGCCCAGCCACCGGGACCGCTCCTCGTGCGGCAGTTCCTCCCAGATGTGGCCGTGCAGGTTGAACACGCTGTTGCGCGCGTGCCCGCCCGGCTCCAGCAGCCGGAAGCGCACCGCAACGCCCGGCGAGGCGTACAGGATGGGCGTCTGCGGGCGGGCGCCCACCTGGATGTCGGCCAGCGAGTTGCGGAAGTCGAACTGCCGGGTGAGCCCCAGCTCCGCGTTGGGCGCGAAGCCCAGCCGGAACCACATCGGCTCCGTGCGGTAGTCCACCCCCTTCTGCCCGCTGTCCTCCGGGTCCTCCGCCTCGGCCAGGTTGGGGATGGCCTCGCCCCGCGCGAAGCTCACCGTCCCCTCGCCGCCCGTCTTCTCGCAGATCTCCTTCTCCTCCTCCGTCATCGGCTCCTCGGGGTCGCAGTCGAAGCGAGGAAGGGTGACGGGGCTGCCGAACTGCAGGTTCAGGTCGGTCTGCCACTGCAGCACCAGCTCGCGGATGCTCTCCGCCTTGGTCTCGATGGTGGCCATCACCTGGCGCCCCGGGTCGCGGTGGTGCACCGAACCGCGCGGCTCGATGACCAGCGCCCCGATGGCCCCCTTGCTGGCATGCTCGATCGGGTCCGACGACATCAGGTTGCCGGCGCCGAACTCGATGGGCGTGGCGCGGAAGGTGTTGCCGTTCACCGTGCGCACGTCGCCCGCGTACCACACGAACCAGCGCCAGTGGTGCGGGCGCACGGTGGTGTTGGTGTTCACCCCCGCCTCGCTGCCGTCAGAGCGGTGCACGTCGTACGCGACCAGCTGCGGGTGCAGCCCCACCCGCTCGGACGGGCGCACGTCGTTGGCGTTGAACAGGTCCACGATGGGCGGCAGGGTGTTGAACCCCGCCGGGTCCAGCAGCGGCGTGTCCAACCGGTTGCGCAGCCGCACCATGATGCACTCGCCCGGGTTGGCGCGCAGCACCAGCGGGTCCGGCTGGCTGGTCAGCCGCTGCCGCCGCAGGTCGGCGGTGAAGACGTACAGGATGGCGGCGGTGTCCACCAGCGGGCCGCCGTTCACGGTGCGGGCGTTGTACACCAGCCGCCCGCCCGGCAGCCGCGTCTTGGCGTCGATGGCCGAAACGTCGTAGTAGCGCACCGGCGCGATGCGCGGGCACACCCCGTCGAAGCCGCGGTGCGGGCCGGACCCCGACCACTTGGGGCCCGCCAGCGCGTACTCGCCCGGCGAGCCGTCGGGCTCCACCACGTAGTTCAGCACCCCCGCGTAGGTCAGCCCGAAGCCGGAGGGCGGGGTGCCGCCCATGGTCACGGTCTCGGTCCGCGTGCCGGGGACGTAGTCGAACTGGTCGTAGTCCGCGATCCCGCCGATGGGCTGGTTGCCGTACCCCGCCTCCACGCTGTCGGCGGCGGAGTAGTCGTTCGCGCTGAAGCCGGTGCCCTTGGCCGTGTAGAGCGGGTCCGTGGCTTCCGCGCCCTCCAGCGTGGCCACGTCGCCCTTCCAGGTGGTGGTGTCGGCGGGGTCGGGGACGGGCGACTTGGCGTCCATCCCGGCCTTGCCGTCCAGCACCGCCCTGGTGGACGAGCTGTCGGCCATCGCCGCCACCAGCGAAAGCGACTCCGGCTCGCCGGTGTCCTGCAGGGCGATGGCGCTCGCGTCGTCCTCGTCCACCCCCTTCTCGATCAGCTCCTCCTCCCGCGCCTCCCTGGCCGCCAGCGAGAGCCCCCCGGAGGACTGCGGGCAGGTGGACACGTTCAGCTTGCACAGGTCGCGCTGGCGGGTGCGGTACATCCGCAGCAGCCCCCAGGTACCGTCCCAGCGGTCGTCCGTCGCCGCGCTCTCGTACACGAAGTCGGAGATGCGCTCGTGCGGGTTGCCGATGAGCGGCGTGAGCAGGAAGCGGTGGTACTCGGAGATGGCCGCCATCTGGCTGTTGCGCCACCCGCTGTTCAGGTCCAGCGGCTCGAAGAGCCAGCGGGTGCCGCGGATGTCGACGTTGTGCCCCTCCTCGTGCGCCCCCACCAGCAGGTTCACCCGCACGCGATCGTGCTCGTACACGCGCAGCAGCGGGGTGAAGGGGTCTCGCCGCAGCTCGCCCGGCCGCGCGTTGTAGGGGCCGAAGTCGTTGAAGCGGCTGTCCGCGTGCTGCTGCGTGGACGAGAACGACAGCGACAGGTCTCCCTGGTCGTTGGTGGGCTGGTCGCCCGTGGTGCGGTCGCGGACCCGCAGCGCCAGCGGCTCGTTGCGGTAGTTGATGGTCATCATCCCCGGGTCGTCTGCGGAGATGATCTCGGGGCACGGCGGCAGGTCGATGTGGTTGGGGCACAGCCCCGGGGGCCCGCCGTTGCGCACGAAGGGCGGCCGCAGCAGGTCGGGGAGCCCCACCTCGTCCTTCCCCGGCGGGTTGATGGGCGGGATGCGCCCGATGTTCCCCGCGAATCCCTCCGCGCCGTACGCCAGGGTGAAGTCCGCCAGCTGCAGGTTGAACTCGCGGAACGACCTGTTCGTGTCCGGCTGCGCGTACAGGATGTCGGCCCGCCAGCTGGTGGGTCCGCCGTCCGGCCGCGTGCCGAACACCGTCCCCGTCTCCGGGTCGCGCCAGGTGGTGCCGACGTCCTCGGGGAGCAGCCCCGCGTACAGCCCCACCTGCTGGTGGGTGCTGGGGCCGAAGTGGTCGTGCGTGAACACCGTGCCCAGCGGCGAGGTGCGCCCGTTCCCCCGCAGCACGGGGTCCACCCACCACCGCTGCAGCGTCTCCTGCGCCCCCCGCCACTCGCCGTTGGGGCCCGGGCCAAAGAAGGGGTGCGGCTGCGCCGGCCCCGGACAGTTGGGCGGGTTGATGGTGGTGCCGCAGTTGTAGAAGGCGCGGATGGCCGCGATGCGGTGCTGCACGTCCAGCGGCGCCAGCGACCCGTCCTCGTAGTTGAAGCCGTTGGCCGCGCCGTCCGACGAGGTGACGTCGAACTTCACCAGGT
>DASTNU010000981.1:0-2253 GCA_035720605.1 Longimicrobium sp.
GAGCTCCTGCACCATCACCTCGCCGGGGCCGCAGAGCGCGGCGGCCTGGCGGACGCGCTCCACCAGCTGCGCGCGGGTGTCGGCGCGCCACGCCTTGACCCGGGTGGCGTAGACGAAGTGCTCCTTGATCGCCGGCTTCACCGCGAAGGGGCCCTCCGCCCGCAGCGCCGCCGCCTCTTCCGGCCCGTCGACGTACCAGGTACGCGGGGCGGGAACGTCCAGCTGCGCGGCCAGCTCGTGCGTGTTGCGCTTGTCCCACGCCCAGCGCGTCACCTCCCACTCCGGCACGGGGACGCGAAAGCGCTCGGAGAGGCGGACGCGCGCCTTGGCCAGCGCCGCCACCGTCTCGTCGCGGGTGGGATAGAGCACCCAGCCGTCCATCCCCAGCCGCGCGCCGGCCTCGAGGAGCGAATCCACCGTCCGCCCGTGGTCGCGCAGGTCGGGGACGCGCAGGTGGTGCGTGCACCAGCGGGAAAAGCGGGCGATGGAGCGCTCGTCGTCGATCACGCAGACGGGAACGCCGCGCCGGCCCAGACTGCGGACGATCCCCAGCCCCAGGAAGTCGCCGCCGATCACCACCGCGCCGCCGGGGCGCGCGGGGACGCGGACGGAGGCGGGCGCATCGTCCGTCCGGACGGGAGCGGCGGGCGCGGCGGGCGCGGCGGCGGGGGTCATCGGCGGGTCTCCCAGAGGCGGAGGGCGAAGTCCTGCAGGGTCATGCAGTCGATGTCGCCGGTGACGGAGAGGGCGCTGCGCGCGCCGGCCGGCCAGCGGCCCAGGCGCACCAGCGGCCCGCGCGAGGATTCGACCATCGACAGGATGCGCTTCTCGTCCATCCCGCCCTCCACGTCCACCCAGGCCCCGTAGCGGGCGGGGTCCTCGCCGCGCTCGGCGGGAAAGCCCTCCTCCGCCAGGAAGGCCAGCACGGACGGCGGGGTGCCGGGGGAGACGCCCACCACCGGCTTGCGCTCCGCCGCGACCTCGAGCTCGCACGCCGGGGAGATGCGGTCCTCGCCGTGCCAGGGGAGCGCGTCCACGCCGGGGAGCCCGCGCACCAGCAGCGTCGCCTGGGGATCGCCCTCCATCCGCACCCGGTAGCGGCCGTCCTCCAGCGGCATCACCTCCAGCCGGGTCTGCGCGCGGCGGCGCCACCACTCCGCGATGCGCTCCAGCGTGGCGATCCACACCGCCGGGCGGCGGGCGCGGGCCTCGCCGAGCGTGGCGGCCAGGGCGGCGGCGCACTCGTCCGTCCGCTCGGGGTGCAGCTGCACGGTGAACAGCTCGCCGTCGCGCCAGGTGGCGTCCAGCGTGGCCAGCCAGACGGCGGTCTGCTCCTCCTCGCTCAGCCGCAGCCGCTCCACCATGATCTCGTCGTCCGGCAGCGCGACGGGAATGTGGACCACGCCGGAGCGGAGCGCCGGGCGCACGGCGACGCGGCCCGCGTCCACCGCGCCGCCGTACAGGTGGCGCAGGGTGCGGCCGAACGCCTCCGCCGCCCTTGGCCCCAGCGCCGGCGCCGTGTCGAAGACGACCGGCTGGGTGCTGTGGTACAGGAGCCCCAGCTCGCGCACCGCCTGGTCGGTGGCGGGGTTGCCGCGCAGGAAGGGGCAGCGGAAGCCGCGAAAGGGCACGCCGGCGGCGCGGAAGAGCTCCGCCGCGCGGGCGATGCTGGCGCGCTGCTCGTCCAGCGAGCGCAGGGAGTGGTCGTCGTGCACCAGGCCGTGGATGGCGAACTCCACCCCGCGCTCCACGAAGCGGCTGACCGCGCGGCGGTTGCGGTCCAGGATGCAGGCGGTGATGGCCCACGACGGCCGCACGCCGAACTGCGCCGTCAGCTCGTCGAAGCGGCGCAGCCGGTCTTCCATGGGGCTGGCGGTGACGCCGAAGCGGGCCACGATGGAGCGCGCGCGTGCGGCCGCTCCGCCGGCCCCGCGGTGACGCATCGAGAAGAGAACACCCATGGGCGGGCTTCCTGGTTCGGTGGGGTGGATCGGGGCGGGCCGGCCCTCCCGGCCGGCGCTGGGGATGCGGGCGCGGCGCACGGTGCGGCACCCGGCCCGGGGGAAGGGCAACGGGTGTTCCAGGGGAGATGGTTTCGTCAACCAATTGATGCGTAGTGGTTTGGATCGATGGCCGCCGCGTCGTCTCCCCGCCGCGGCTGCATCGGCCCATTGCAGCGTGTAACGCAGCGGAGTCCATCGGCACGACGAGAATCGAAAAAAGCCTCACACGGAGTCAACGGAGTCAACGGAG
>DASTNU010000982.1:0-7368 GCA_035720605.1 Longimicrobium sp.
CGATGTTGCGGTAGTCGTGCGCGATCCGATGTCGGAGGTTGATGATGTCATGCCACGGGATTTCTGGGTGGGCTGCCGTGAATCCGTCAGAAAGGTAGTTCGCCGCCTCACCGATGTTCTCCAACGCTTTCGCGAGCGCAAGCTGATCGTGCCTGTTCTCGCGCAGTCGATCGAGCGTCAACCCACGTGCCATCTCGGCTGCGAGGTTCGCGTAATCCTGCATGTCCCACAGCAATCCGAGCTGTCGGTCTTCAGGCCGCATACACCACTTGTTGATGCTGGAGGATGTGCCGGCGCCGGTACGGATTGTTGATGAGCGTTTTCTGCACGAGGTCGACAGTGCGTCCGAAGAGAGCTTCCAACTCCTCAATCATTCGATTCCATCCCCGAAAACCGGGATGGTACCCATCCTCGAACTCCACCAGCACGTCGACGTCGCTGTCGGGGCGGAAGTCGTCGCGCAGGACGGAGCCGAAGAGCGCGAACTCGCGGATCTTCCACTTGCGGCAGAACGCCGCGATCTGCTCCTGCGGGACGTCGATGTGCACCCGGGCCTCCAGCATCAGTGCGGACGCCGAAAAATCACACGCCGCCCCGCCGCCGCGCAATGCCGGTGCGCGGGCGGCCGGGCGGCGGCGGATCAGGCGCGTCCGCAGGAATACGGCTACGGCACGCGGAAGGGGACGCTGAACTCCGAGCGGTCCCAGGAGAGGCGCAGCACGCCGCCGCCCTCCGCGGGGAGGGCGCGGATGGTGAAGGCCTCCACGGGCTCGGCGGCCGTCGCGCGGCGCATGCGCACGCGGCCGAGGTCCTGCGCGCTGTCGTACTGGGTGCCGTTCTGCCCCGTCTGCCGGTTGACGATCAGCCAGCCGCCGTCTTCCTGCGGGATGGAGAAGAGCGTGTACTCGCCCGCGGGCACCTCCAGCATGGCGCCGTCCGCGCCGGTGAGCACCAGCGCGCGGTCGGTGATGAAGTGCGTGGCCCGGTTGGCGCCAGTGCGCCACACCTGGCCCCACGGCACCACGGCGGGAAAGACGTCGCGGCCGCGGCGCTGGGGCTGGCCGTAGTCCACCACGACGTGAGCGCCGGCCACCGTGGCGTCCTCGCGCCCGCGGCCGGAAAGCTCGCCCATCCCCCGCCCCTCGCGGTCCGCCTGCGCCCAGCGCGCGGCGGGGGCCTCCAGCTCCAGCCACGGCTCGCGCGTGACGATCACCTTGCGCGTGGTGCCGGCCGCGTCCAGCGACACCAGCCGTCCCGCCTCGTCCACCTCCACCGTCGACGGCCCGCGGAAGGGGTGCGTGAGCGTCCAGCGGCCGTTCGCGGCGGGCTCCAGCCGGTACTCCAGCAGCCGTCCGCCCGCGATCATCGGCACGGCGCCGCCGGGTCCGCAGTCGGCGCGCCTCAGCGCCAGGTCGAACGGCCAGTGCACCAGGTCCACCCACGGCAGCGCCCCGGCCGGCGCCTCCACGCGGGTGGTGACCACGGAGTCGCCCTGGGCAAGGGTACGCGTCCAGCCGCCCTCCGCCGCCTCGATGACCTCGGTGCGCAGCGGGGCTCCGGCGGCGTTCGACGGGTCGAACACGCGCTCCTCGTAGCGGCGCATCCCTTCCCGTCCCCGCTCCAGCACGTACCGCCGGTACGTGGTGCGGGGCGAGCGCACCACCGCCTCGGCGATGGTGCGGCTGCCGTCGTCCACCCAGCGCTCCAGCGCCAGCGTGTCGCGGCCCAGCACGGTGACCAGCGCGGCGCTGTCCGCCTGCTGCGCGACCGTCGGGGCGGCCAGGAGGGCGCCCAGCAGAGGCAGGGCGCACGCGGTGCGGGAGAGAGCGGCGTTCACGATCGATCGCATCGGTCGTATCCTTCGGAGCTCGCTGGCGTGGCCGCCGCGGCGGGAGGTGGACGCGAGCCACCACAATGGCGGAGCGCCGCCGCGTCCGCAATCAGATCCCCGCGCCCCCGTCACCACCACACGATCGCGTGGTAGATCGCGCCCAGGGGAATGCTGATCACGAGACTCGTCAGCACCCATCGCAGCAGCCAGGTGTGCAGGGGCATGCTGGCGAACTGCTGGACGTCGGCGGTCGCCAGCAGGGCGATCATGACCGCGGAGAGGTAGCTGTGCAGCAATCGATGGGACCGGGCCGCGTAGGACGCGGCGCCCACGCATGCACCGGCAACGGCCATCACCGCCGCGAAGCTCACCCACACGGGTCCCGCCGCGGCGCGCTCTGAACCGGAAAGGGCCACCCACTTCAGTACGGGAAAGCAGAGGGCGAGCGCGGTCGTGGCGAGCAGCAGGCGGCCAAGGGAGCGTGGGGCGCGTACCGGTGCATCGGATGGATTCGTCATTTTCGATCGCGGGATGTGCAGGTGGCAGGTCATGCAGGGCTTCAGCATGGCGGACGGACGCCGCATCCGCAATCATCCCTTGTGGACCCGCGCCCCTTCGCCGTATAGCCATCGGGCAGAGGTGTGACGACAGCCGTGGAGGGTGCGATGGCGTGGGTGTTCCTGGTGATCGCCGGGTTGCTCGAGGTGATCTGGGCGATCGGGCTCAAGTACACGGAGGGGTTCACGCGGCTGTGGCCCAGCGTGGGGACGCTCTCCGCCATGGGCGCCAGCTTCTGGCTGCTGGCGACGGCGCTGCGGACGCTGCCGGTGGGGACGGGATACGCGGTGTGGACGGGGATCGGCGTCGTCGGGGCGAGCATCCTGGGGATGGTGCTCTTCGACGAGCCGCGCGACGCCGTGCGCATCGTCGCGCTGCTGATGATCGTGGGCGGGATCGCGCTGCTGCGCGTCCACGAGGCCGCGCGGTCAGCCCCCGCCGCCGGGGAGGCGGGTGCGCGCGCCGCCGCCGATCCGCCTGCCGCCGGAGGGTACGCTGACGCACAGGGCGGCGGCGGACATCACGAATCCCGCCAGGCCGCCGAGCAGGATGAATCCGGGGCCGCCGAGGAAGATGCGTCCGAAGCTGACCGCGCCCAGGAGGCCGCCCGCGAGGGTGCCCAGGGTGGTTCCGCCGACGGCTAGCCAGAGCGGCACGTGCCGCATCATCCCCCACGCCGCGGCGGGCCCCAGCACCGAGCCCAGGGCGCCGCCGGTGAGGCCCACGAAGAGGAGGTAGCCCGGGTCGTCGAACAGCAGGCCCGGTCCACCCATCAGAAGGAACCACCCCGCCCCGGCGACCACGCCGGCGATGCCGCCGAACACCGCCCCCGCCGCCATCAGCCCCGCCGTCACCAGCGCGATCCGCTTCGCCCGCATCGCATCCTCCGCAGTCAAGTACTTTGCATTACAAAGCAACTCCAACTTGCGCGCGTTCTTCCCCGCCGTCAAGGGCCGTGATCCGTCACCCGCCGGTCGCTCCGAGCGATCCGGGACGTGATGGGCCGAGCCGCTCCGCCGCCGGGTGCGATCTGGCCGCAGGGTCTCCCGTCCCCGCTCCGGTCGGGGGTCATCGCCGGACTACTGGCCAGCCACCGTGCGGCGGCGGTTGCGGCGCTCCAGCGCGTGAAAGACCGTGCCGAAGGTCACGCCGATGATCAGACCGCTTACCACCCACACCGACAGAAAGCGATGCAGGGGCATGCGGGCGAAGTCGTCGACGTAGGCCAGGACGAGCAGGACGAACGCGGTCCAGCCCAGGCACATGCGCAGCCATCCGTGTGAAAGCCGGCCGGAGGCGTACATCACGACGCCCACGCACGCTCCCGCAACGGCCCGGACGGCCAGGTAGTCCACCCACACCGGCAGGGGAGGCAGCGGAATGCGGAAGATCGGCAGCAAGATCAACTGCACCAACGGCATGAGGATGGCCGAGAGCGCCATCCCGACGACGATGGCGAGAGGAAGCGAGCCAGGAGCGGGCACTGGTGGATCGAACTGGATTTTCATTGGCCGGTCCTCAAGGTGTGACGTGGTGTCTCAGCCATGCGCCGGTCTGGCCCACGACATCTCGTCCAGTGCGCGCCCCAGCTGGCCCAATCCGCCGCGGAAAGTCTCCGGGTCCACCCCCAGGCCGATGCGCAGGTGCTCCGGCAGCCCGAACATACAGCCCGGGACGACGGCGGTCTCGTATCCGTTCTTCAGCAGATCGCACAGAGTTTCGACCTCGCCGCGGCACAGGCGGGGGAAGGAGACGGTGCCGTGCACGTGCGGAGGAGCGTCGAGGATGCTCCCGTGGATCCGGTAGAAGTCGTTCAGCGCGGCGGCGTTGGCCTCCAGCAGGGTCCGCGAGCGTAGCGAGATCGCATCGAGGTTCTGAAACGCGACCAGGCTGAGCCGCTCCGCCGCGTGCACGCCGATGTTGTTGAAGAGCTCGGTCAGCCGCCACATCCGTTCCGCCAGCACCGGCTCGGCCAGGATCCATCCGCAGCGCAGGCCGTTGAGCCCGTAGACCTTCGTCAGGCTGCTGGTCGCGACGAAGCGCTCGCCCAGGTGGAAGGCGGTGCGCGGCCGTGGCTCGAAGAGCGCGTCCAGGTACACCTCGTCCACGATCACCCGCGCCCCCACCCGCCCGGCGAGCTCGCCGACGGCACGCAGCGCGCGGTCGTCCGCCAGGGCGCTGCTGGGGTTGTGCAGGTTGGTGATGACGACGGCGCGCGTGCGGGGCGTCAGCGCCCGCTCCACCTCCGCGGGGTCCAGCCGGAAGCCGTCCTCCGCGCGGCGCGTGAAGTGGCGCACCTCTGCGCCCAGCCATGACGCCGTGGCGATCAGCGGCTCGTACGTCGGATGCTCCACCAGCACGTGGTCCCCCGGACGCACCAGGGCGGCCAGGGCGAGCGCGTTGGCCATCGACGCGCCCATCGCCGCGACCACGCACGCCTCGTCCACCCCGTACCGCGCCGCGATCGCCTGCTGCAGGGGCGGATAGCCGTACGCGCCGGTGCCGCTGAGCTCCAGGTCGTCCAGCGCGACCGGCAGCTCCCGCAGCGCCAGGTACGGCACGCCGCTGGAGGTGAGGTCGTAGCGCGCGGGCGGCTTCGTCTTGGCCCAGCGCAGGTATTCGGAGCCGAAGGCCTCCGTCATCCCGCGCGCCTCCGCCAGAGCAGGTAGACGGGGATGCCGGTGAGCATGATCCCCAGCCCCACCAGGCTGTCCACCGGCGCGCCCAGCACCGTGCTGGCGACGATGAGCGCGGCGGCGGCGATGAAGAGCGCGGTGGTGAGCGGGTGGCCGGGAACGCGCGCGCCGCCGTCGCCATCCGCGGCGCGGCGGCGGAAGAGGAAGACGGCGCCGGCGGTGAGGCCGAAGAACACCCAGTCGACGGCGACGACGTAGCTGAGGATCTGCTCGTAGGTGCCGGTGAGGGCGATGAGCAGTGAGAGCGCGCCCTGCAGCGCCACCGCCACCACCGGCGCCTGCGTGCGCGGCGAGACGTACGCCACGCGGCGAAAGAACAGCCCGTCCGCCGCCATGGCGAAGTAGACGCGCGGCGCCGTCAGCATCCCCTGGCTCAGGAACCCCAGCGTGCTGATGGCGATGCCGGCGGCGATGAGCGTCGCCCCGGTCTCGCCGAAGGCCAGGCGCATCACGCTGGAGGCGGGCGCCGGGCTGGCCGCCAGCCCCGCCGCGCCCAGCGCGTGCACGCACGCCACGGTGACGCCCACGTACAGCGCGATCACCCCCAGCACGCCGAACATCAGCCCGCGCGCCAGGTCCCGCCGCGGGTTGCGCATCTCTCCCGCGACGAAGCTGGCCGTCTGCCACCCCCCGTACGAGAACATCACCGGCGTCATCGCCGCGCCGAAGGCCAGCAGCAGGCTGCCGGAGCGCGCGGGCGCCGCGGGCGCCGCATCCGCCGGCCCCGCGACGAAGAAGATCCCCGCGGCCACCAGGGCCAGGATGGCGACGATCTTGAGCACCATCAGCGTGTTCTGCACGGTGCCGCCGGAGCGCACGCCCAGGCAGTTGACGGCGACGAGAAGCGCGATCCCCAGCCCCGCCAGCACGGGCTCCGCCAGCGGGACGTGCGTCACCTCGCGGAAGTAGCGCGCGAAGGTGACCGCCACGGCGGCCATACCGCCCGTCTGGATCACCAGCAGCAGAGCCCACCCGTAGACGAACGCCACGGCGGGGTGGTAGGCGTCGCGCAGGTACGCGTACTGGCCGCCCACGTGCGGGCGCCGCGCGGCCAGCTCCGCGTACACGAACGCGCCGGCCAGCGCGATGAGGCCGCCCGCCAGCCACGCGCCCACGATGAGCGCCGGCGTGTGCACCTGCCGCGCGACCACCGACGGCGTGACGAAGATCCCCGACCCGACGATGCCGCCCATCACGATCATCGTCGCGTCGAACAGCCCCAGGCGGCGGGCGAGCTGGGGGGCGGCGGGGTCGGCGGACGACGGGGTTTCCGCGGGGGGTGGTGCCGGCGTGTGGCTCACGGTCGGGAGGATGGCGGAAGGCGAGGCGGCGGATCGGCGGGATGCGGACAAGGTCGAGCGGCGAAGGCGGTGGGGCAAGAGGGATACACTGCGCCGGCCCGCGGCGAGAGAAGAGAAAGGGATTCCGACGGCCCACGCCCCTGAGCGGGTAAACCCGCCGCAACAACGGCGGAAAGCCCCGCAAACTGCGCGGGGCTTCACCTGCATGAACCTTCGGCGACCCAGGCGGTTTTTCCAGCCTGGCGCCAACCGCGACACGAGTTGCCTTCCTGAGGGAGCGCACACGAGTAACCCGAAGTAATGCAACCGCTTGCGCGCGACCGAAGGATCTTCTCTCCGTCAGCGAGGGGCAGGCTCGGCAGCAGAAATCCAACCCCACGGTTCAGCCGGCAAGATCCTTCGCTCGGCGCCAAGGTATGGTGTGCGCTGAAGTTACGTGCGGCGCTTTCCTCAGGATGACTACCGGCCTGCGCGAGGTTTATCCCTCACCGCCATGCGGCGTCGATGCGGGCGATGTCCTCGTCCGCGAGGCGAAAGGCGCCGTCCCCGAGGGAATCTTCCACCTGGGCGGCGGTCAGCGCGCTGATGGCCACGCCCGTGATGGCGGAGAGCTGCGTCCCCCACGCGACCGCCACCTCGTCGACGGAGCGGCCGTGCTCCCCGGCGATCCGCTCGAGCTCGGAGGCGGCGGCGAGGGCGCGCGTGGTCCCGGGTTCCAGCTGGTGCAGGCCCTCTAACCGGAGGTGCGCGGCGCGAATGCCCAGCCGCTTTGCGATCGCCAGCCGGGTGCCCGCCTCGAACCGGGATCCCCGCGGAGGCAGCTCGCCGAAGCGCGGCAGGTGCCCGATCACGCCGATGCCTGCGGCGGCGCAGTGCGGCAGGATCTCGCGACCCACCTCCGCGTCCATCGGCAGCCAGGGCGACGCCACCGCGGTCACGGGGGCGACCTCCTGCGCCATCCGCAGCTGCTGGACGTCGCAGT
>DASTNU010000983.1:0-5924 GCA_035720605.1 Longimicrobium sp.
CAACCTCCGCCGCGAGGAAGCCCACCGCTTCTACGAGGCGCTGGGGTTCAGCCGGACGGGGTACCGCTACGTGCGGGCGTACGACTGACGCCGCGGTGGGGGTCTACGGCGTCCAGGAAAGGACCGCCAGCCCCCCCGCGACGAAGAGGATGAGGCCCAGCACGCGCATGCTGGTGGCGCCGGACACGGAGCCGTCCTCGCGCCAGACGGCGCGGCTGATCCGGTCGTCCGCGAGAATGCAGGCGAGGCCGACGGCGATGGCGGCGAGACCGAGTACGGCGGGCATGGTACTGCTCCGGTCAGAGAACCGCGGGAGGGGGCACTGCATCCGCCACGGGGAGCAGCGGAGGCTGGTGCAATATGCGCTCGGTCCGCCCGAAAGCCAAGTGTGTTCTCCGTCCCCTCCCCCGCCCTTCACCCCCCGATAAACCCTCTTCCCCATCCCTGCATCAAAGGCGTTCGGATGCGGCCGCGGCGGTCCCGGCGATGCGCGGCCGCCGCACCCGTACCCCCCTCCGCACATGAACAGGAGACTGACGATGCGGTACGCAGCGGTGGTGGCGGCCTCGGCCGCTGCGGTGGCGACCTTCACCTTTGCCCGCGACGGGCGCGGCAGCGAGTCGCCGGCGGCGGCGATCCAGGCGGCCGCGGCGCAGACGGTTCCCGCGCGGCTCGCGCGGCAGCAGGCCGCCGCACGCACCCAGGAAGACTTTCGCTGGAGCGGCCGCCTGGCCCGCGGGCAGGAGATCGAGATCCGCGGCATCGTGGGCAACGTGAGCGCCCAGCCCGCATCCAGCGACCAGGTAGAGGTGGTGGGCCGCTTTACCGGCGACGACGGCGAGCGGCTGCGGGTGGAGGTGGAGCAGGAGGGTGACGGCGTGGTGATCTGCGTCATCTACCCCGGCCAGCGCCGCGACCGTGACGATGGCGACGGCCCCTGCGGCCACGGCGGCGACTGGGACGGCGACGACGAGGACGACGAGATCGACGCCGGCGTGGACTTCACCGTCCGCGTGCCCCAGGGGGTGAAGCTGGCTGCCTACACCGTGGCGGGCGACATCGACGCCACGCAGCTGCGCAGCGACGTGGAGGTGGCCACCGTGGCCGGCGACGTGCGCGTCTCCACCACCGGCAGCGCCAGCGCCACCTCCGTGAGCGGTGACGTGGAGGCCACCTTCGGGCAGACGCGGGAGGACATGGACTTCACCACCGTCAGCGGCAACGTGATCGTCCGCCTGGCCGGCGACATCGGCGCGGAGGTGGAGGCGCAGACCCTGACGGGCCAGATCGAGTCCGACTTTCCCCTGCGCACCGGCTCCATGACCGGCCACGACGACGAGGACGAGGACGATGACCACCACGGCGGCGTCCACGTGAACGTGCAGATCGGCCAGCGCGCCAGCGGCACCATCGGCGGCGGCGGGCCGGAGCTGACGGTCACCACGGTGAGCGGCAACATCCGGCTGGAGCGGGCGCGGTAGAGGGAATAGGGGACAGGGAATAGGGAACAGGGAATAGGCGGCCTGGACTGGATGGGCCGGCGCGAGGGCCGGGGGAGCGGAAAGACCGCTTCCCCGGCCCTCTCGCTTTTCCGGGCGCGGCGCCGGCCGCCGGGATTGACTTCCACCGCGCGCCAGCGGAAAATGCGTGGCTCCCGATTCCCAGTCATCCCGCGAGGTCCCATGAAGCTCCTCCGCCCGCTCACCTGCCTGGGCGCGCTCGGTCTGGCGGCCATGCCAGCATCCGCCCAGAACGCCGACCAGCGCGTGGCCGCCGCCGTGGACCGGCTGGCGCCCCGCATCACCGAGATTCGCCACGACCTGCACCAGCACCCCGAGCTCTCCAACCGCGAGACGCGCACCGCCGGCGTGGTGGCCGAGCACCTGCGCGCGCTGGGGATGGAGGTGCGCACCGGCGTGGCCCACACCGGCGTGGTCGGCATCCTGCGCGGCGGCCGGCCGGGCCCCACCATCGCCGTGCGCGCGGACATGGACGCGCTGCCGGTGACCGAGGACACGCCGCTGCCGTGGAAGTCCACCGTGCGCGCCGAGTACCTGGGCAACCAGGTGGGGGTGATGCACGCCTGCGGGCACGACGTGCACACCGCGGTGCAGATGGGCGTGGCCTCGGTGCTGGCGGGGATGCGGCAGGAGATTCCCGGCACCGTGGTCTTCGTCTTTCAGCCCGCGGAAGAAGGCGCGCCCCCGGGCGAGCGCGGCGGCGCCCAGCTGATGCTGGAGGAGGGGCTGTTCCAGGACGCGCGCCCCGAGGCCGTGTTCGGCCTGCACACCTTCGCGCACATGCAGACGGGCAGGATCGGCTACACGCCGGGCCCGGCGATGGCGGCGGCGGACCGCTTCATCATCCGCATCAAGGGGCGGCAGTCGCACGGGGCGTCGCCGCACCTTTCCATCGACCCCATCGTCATGGCGTCGCAGGCGGTGCTGGCGCTGCAGACCATCCGCTCCCGCAACCTGTCGCCCTTCGAGCCCAGCGTGGTGACGGTGGGCCTCATTCGCGGCGGCGAGCGCAACAACATCATCCCCGAGCAGGTGGAGATGCACGGCACCGTGCGCACCTTCGATCCCAGGGTGCAGGACGAGGTGGAGCGGCGGATGCGCGAGATCCTGGACGGCGTGACGCGCGCCGGCGGCGGCAGCTACGAGATGCAGTACGACCGCATCACCCCGGTCACGGTGAACCACCGCGAGCTGGCGGCGCGCCTGCGCCCCACGCTGGTGCGGCTGATGGGGGAGGAGAACGTGCTGGAGGTGCCGCCCACCACCGGCGCGGAGGACTTCGCGTTCTACGCCACGGTGGCTCCCACCTTCTTCTACCGGCTGGGAACGGTGGCGCCCGGCACCACCTCCGGCGATCACCACACGCCCACCTTCATGGCCGACGACGCCTCCATCCCCATCGGCATGCGGACCATGACCGGCCTGGTGCTGGACTACCTGAACGCCGGCACCCGCTGACCGCTGTTTTCGGCGAAACGACCAGCGCCCCCGCGGATCGCGATCCGCGGGGGCTCTCTTCATCCTGGTCCGCGGCGCCGCCCTCAGAATGAACCGAGAAAAGAAAGAACCTCACTCAGAGTCAGCAGAGTGAGCAGAGTTCTGGTCTGTGCCACGGGACAACTCTGCTTCCTCTGCTGACTCTGCGTGAGGCATTCCTTTTCAAGACTTGGTAGATGCAATCGTTGTTTTGGCCGCGCGCCGATAGCGCTCCGTCGGGCAAACCGCGTAAGTTTGGCGCTGGAGTGGAATTGAAACGGCACGACGATGAGCCCTGATGAGAAACGCGAAATTCTCGTTGCGGATGTGGGTAGTGGTCTTCGGCGTCCTGCTCGCCGCGGTCGCCTGCGCGCCAGCCGGCGGATCGGCGGTTGCGCCGGCGGTGGAGGGGGTGCGGGGGCACCTGCTGATCGTGGGCGGGGGGACGCAGCCGCCGGAGCTGGTGGCGCGGTTCGTGGAGCTGGCGGGCGGGCCGGGGCGGGCACGCATCGCGGTGCTGCCGATGGCCAGCGGCGAGCCGGAGGAATCGGGGCGGGGAAAGGCGGAGGAGCTGCGCGGGCTGGGCGCGGACGCGTTCGTGCTGAACCTCACCCGCACCCAGGCGATGACGGACTCCGCGGTGCGGCTGCTGGACGGCGCCACCGGCATCTGGTTCACCGGCGGCGACCAGTCGCGGGTGACGCCGGTGCTGCGCGGCACGCCGGTGCTGCAGGCGATCCGCGCGCGGTGGCGAGAGGGCGCGGTGATCGGCGGCACCAGCGCCGGTGCGGCGGTCATGCCGGACTCCATGCTCACCGGCAACCAGGTCCGCGCGGGCGAGGACACCGTGGGCTACCACGGCGACGAGTTCCCCGCCGTGGCGCGGCGCACCATCCAGGTGGCGCCGGGGCTGGGCTTTCTCCCCGGCACCATCATCGACCAGCACTTCATCCGCCGGGAGCGGCACAACCGGCTGCTGGCCAGCGTGCTGGAGCGCCCGTCGCTCGTCGGGGTGGGGATCGACGAGTCGACGGCCATCGAGGTGGGGCCGGACGGACGGTGGACGGTGCGCGGCAGCGGCGGCGTGGTGATCTACGACGCCCGAGATGCACGCATCACCTCCCCCGCGGCGCCGGTGCTGGGGACGGCAGGCGTACGGATGCACCTGCTCCCCCCCGGCGGCGTCTTCGACCCGCGCACCGGCCGCGCAACGCTGCCCTGACCCCGGCCTGGCGCCGGAGCGACTGAATGGCGCCAGCGACGTCGCACGGTCCGCCTTCGCGGCCAGTGACACGAGGCACCCCGCGTCCGCGGGGTGCCTCGTTTTGTCCGGCTCCGGCCCGGGCGGGTCAGGCGGTCTGTTCTTCCTCGCCGGCGAGGGCGTAGAAGTGCGAGGCGTCGCCGGTCTTGAAGAGCGCGTACCACGCGTCCAGCATCCGCGGCTCGTACAGTCCCAGCGCGCGGAAGATCTCGCGCGCGAACTCCAGCGGCGCGGTGCCGGGCGCGGTGATCAGCAGGCCGTCGCGCACCGCGGGCTCGGCGCGGTAGCGCGCGGCGCCGGCGTAGCCGGTGGCCGCCAGGTACTCGGGGGCGTTGCTGGTGTGATCGACGTCGTCCAGCAGCCCGCCGCGGGCCAGGCCGGCGGTGGCGCCGCAGATGGCCGCGACGGGCACGCCGGCCGCCAGGAACTCGCGGGCCTTCTCCACCGCCCCGGGCACGCCACCGTGGTCCCAGACGTCGCCGCCGGGAAGGATGAGCATGGCGCTCTCCCCCGGCTGCAGGTCGGCGGCCGCCATGTCCGGGACGATGGTCACCCCGCCGGCGCTGGTCACCGTGCCGGTACCGGCGCCCACGGTGCGAACGCGGTAGCGTCCCGGCTGCGCCTGCCAGGCGGGATTGTTGATGCCGGCGATGGCGTACCCCGGCTCCCAGTCCGCCAGCGTATCGTAGACGAACAGGTGCACCGTCTGCGGCTGCATGCGCGCTTCCTCTACTCCTGGCCGGGACGGTCCGCGTCCGCCGCATTCTCCCGGGCGGCCGGCGGGGCGGCGGACGGCGGATCTGCGCCGGCGCCCGTTTCCCCGTCCGGGTCCTGGTCCGGGTCGCGGTGGCCGAGCAGGGGAAACGGGAAGTGCACGTGCTGAACCTGCATCCCGCGCGTGATGCGGAACATGGGTGGGGTGTCGCTGGAGGGATGGAGACCCGCTCGCGGGCAATCTGTCACCAGACGCCCCGGCCGTCCAGCGGTCACACGCAGCGGAGCGCACAGATCCGGCCGCATCGCCTCCAGGGCTGCACGCCGTCCGCCTCAGCGGACGTGAACAGCAGCGGGAGTCAGCGGAGGATGCTCCACGGACTCCCGCTGATCGTGTGCGAGGCCTGAATCAGCGGCCGAAGCCGCCGCGGAAGCCACGGTCGTAGCCCATCGCGAAGCCGGGGGTGTCGTGGTCGGCGCGGTGGCCGCGGCCGCGCATCCCCAGGTCGCGCTCGCCGCCGGGACGGCAGCCGCTCTCGCCCGGGCGGCGGTCGGCGAAGGACTCGCCCCGGTCGTATCCGCCCCGTCCCGTGCGCAAGTCGCCGCCATAGCCGCCGCGCCCGAACCGCGCCATCCCGCCCGGGAAACCGCCGTCGTCCTCGAGATGCCGGGGGCGATGGCGATCGTCCCTCTCCACCTCGGCCGCCATGTCGCGTGACAGGAAGTACCCCTCCGCGCCCGGCCCCACGGCGTCCCGCAGCGGGTCGTACTCTTCCGTGCGGTCCCGCATCCCGCGTCCCCGGCCCATGAAGCCGCCCCCGTAGCGTGCCATCGTCGTCATCTCCCTTTCGCATCCCCTCGTCCCGCCCGGCGGATCCCGGCACCGGAGAGGGCCCCGCATCCTCGCAAGTCGCGGACCTCGCTCAACCCGGAAACGCGGCGGGGGGGGGGCC
>DASTNU010000984.1:0-3214 GCA_035720605.1 Longimicrobium sp.
TCACCCCGTCACCCCATCCCCAGCATTCGCCCGCCCCGGTACACCAGCAGCGCGGAAAGATACGCCAGCGCCAGCATGTACGCGAACTGGAACGCGGCCCAGCGCACGCCGGTCCACCCGCCGCCCGTCTCGCGCACCACCACGGCGACGGTGCTCATGCACATCAGCGCGAAGACGTAGAACACCATCAGCCCCACCGCCACCAGCGGCGTGTAGACGGTCGCCCCGGTGGAGGCGTGCCGCTCGTTGCGCAGCTTCTCGCGCAGCGTGAGCGACCCCTCGTCGGCGTCGGAGCCCACGCCGTAGATGGTGCCCATGGTGCTGACGAACACCTCGCGCGCGGCGAACGAGCTCAGGATGCCCACGCCGATCTTCCAGTCGTAGCCCAGCGGGCGCACCAGCGGCTCTACCGCGTGCCCCATGCGCCCCAGCGCGCTCCCGGCCAGCTGCGCCTCCTGCGCCTGGCTTTCCGGCAGCCCCGCCGCCGGCTCCGTCTTGGGATACGTCGCCAGCGCCCAGAGCACGATGGAGAGCGCCAGGATGATGGTGCCCGCGCGCTTGACGAACATGCCGGCGCGGTGCCAGACCGAGAGCGCCAGGCTGCGCAGCCGCGGCAGGCGGTACGGCGGCAGCTCCATGATCATCGGCCGCGCCTGGCCCTTCAGGAGCGTGCTCTTGAAGACGGCGGCGACCAGCAGCGCCGTAACCGTGCCCAGCAGGTACATCGCCAGCAGCGTGACGCCCTGCAGGTTGAAGACCCCGGCGACGGCGACGGGCGGGATGAAGGTGCCGATCAACAGCGTGTAGATGGGGATGCGCGCCGAGCAGCTCATCAGCGGCAGCACCATGATGGTCGCCAGGCGGTCCTTGCGGCTCTCGATCGTCCGCGTCGCCATGATGCCGGGGACGGCGCACGCGTAGCCGGAAAGGAGCGGGATGAACGAGCGGCCGTGCAGCCCCACGCTCCTCATGAAGCGGTCCATGATGAAGGCGGCCCGCGCCATGTACCCCGTGTCTTCCAGGATGCCGATGAAGAGGAAGAGGATGGCGATCTGCGGCAGGAAGACGAGGACGGAGCCCACCCCGCCGATCACCCCGTCCACCACCAGGCTCTGCAGGTCGCCGGGGGGAAGGGCGGAGGCGACGGCGCCGCCCAGGGAGGCGAAGATCCCTTCCACGAAGCCGATGAGCGGCTCCGCCCAGGTGAAGATGGACTGGAAGACGAGCGCCATCAGCGCCACGAAGATCAGCGGGCCGCCCACGCGGTGCAGGATGACGGCGTCCACGCGGTCCGTCATCGTCCTGCCGCCGGCGCCCGCGCGGTGGACGGTGCGCTCCACCACCTCGCCGATCCACCCGTAGCGCGCCTCCGCCTCCAGGCTGATGGGCGAGAGGCCGGCGGCCTCCACCCGCGCGCGCGCCGCTTCCACGGCGGGCTCCAGCCCGGGGACGTCGCGCAGGTGGGGGCCCACCTCGCGCACGGCGAGCAGGCGCAGCGCCTCCATCCCGGCGGCGGAGGGGTTGAAGCCGGCGTCCGTCAGCCGCTGCTCCACCGGGCGCAGCGCGGCGGCGGCTTCCGCGGGGAGCTCGAAGCGGCGCTCGGGGAGGGGAAGGGCGACCGCCTTGCGGATGGCGCCCTTCAGCACCTCCAGCCCCTCGCCGCGGGTGGCTACGGTGGGGACGACGGGGGCGCCCAGCTCCAGGGTGAGCTCCACCGCGTCGATGCGGATGCCGGCCGCCTCGGCCGCGTCCACCTGGTTCAGCGCGACGACGGTGGGCAGCCCCAGCTCCAGCACCTGCGAGGCGAGAAAGAGGTTGCGCTCCAGGTTGGTCGCGTCCGCCACCACCACGGCCACGTCCGGCCGGTCGATCCCCTCCGCGTGCCCGGTGAGGACGGCCAGGGCGATCTCCTCGTCGGGCGACGAGGCGGAAAGGGAGTAGGTGCCGGGAAGGTCGATGACGGTGACGACGGCGTCGCCGTCGCGGTAGCGGCCTTCCACGCGCTCCACGGTGACGCCGGAATAGTTGCCCACGCGCTGCCGCATGCCGGTCAGCGCGTTGAAGAGCGTGCTCTTGCCCGTGTTGGGGTTGCCGATCAGCGCCACATGCAGCACACCCCCGCCGCGCGCACGTTCCGCGGGCGAGGGTGCGGCGGGCGCGGAGATCGTTCCGGCCGCGGCCTCATCCATCAGGACTTCTACTCCACGTCGATGTGCTCCGCCTCCGCGCGGCGCAGCGTGAGCATGAACCCGCGCACGCGCACCTCCAGCGGATCTCCCAGCGGGGCCTGCCGGACGACTTCCACGTCGATTCCGCGCATCAGCCCCATCTCCATCAGCCGGCGCGCGGCTTCCGCGTCGCCGGCCACCTTCGTCACGCGCCCGCGCTCGCCGGGCGCGAGCTGCGACAGCTTTCTCACCCGGCGATCGGCAGCACCTTGATGGAGCGCGCGAGCGCCTGCCCCAGCGCCAGCCGCGCGCCCTTGACCTCCAGCAGCATGCCGTTGCGCGAGTCGATCACCTCCACGCAGGTGCCCTCGAACAGGCCCATGCCGCGCAGGCGGTGCGCCTCGTCGTGGCCGCACTCCATGCGCAGCACGGCCGCCCTGCATCCCGTGGCGCACGCCGCCAGCGGGCACTCGTCGCAGCGCGCGGGCGCGGCGGGAGCCTTCCTGGCGAAGAGGCGCTTCAGCATCGGGGATGGACGATCGGCTGCGGGTGAGAATCAGTTTCAACCGGCTGAGGAAGATAGGTACGAGCAGGCGCGGACGCAAGGCGGACGCATCCTCACGATGCATGGTCACGATGTCGAAGCGCCGGCCCACGCCGAGCGGCTGAAGCCGCCGCAACGACCGCGGAAAGCCCCGCAAACTGCGCGGGGCTTCACCGGCCTCATGTTTCTCCGTGAGGCATCGGGACTGGCGCCTGTGGAGCGCAGTGGCAACGAACCTGTTTCCCGCGCCGGGCTCGCCGTTTACGATACGCGATCATCTCCCCTCACTCATCCCCCTGGACACAGGAGGCCGCGCCCGTGACGACCATTGCGCAGGTGGCAGAGGTGGTGGACCGCGCCACGTTCGATCCCGCGTTCCGGCGGCAGCTCCTGGGCGCGCCGGCCGCGACGCTGCAGGGCGCCGGGATCGAGGTCCCGGATGGCCTGGAGGTGCGGGTGGTGGAGAACACCGACCGCCTGCGGCACATCGTCCTGCCGCAGA
>DASTNU010000985.1:0-6456 GCA_035720605.1 Longimicrobium sp.
CCCGCGATCGCCGACATCCGTTCCATGTCGGCGTAGTCGGCCCAATCGGAGAGCTCGTTCATCCCCAGCTGCATGCGGAAGCTGATCTGGCTCAGCACGCTGCCCACCACCCAGCACCCCCACCAGGCCGCCATCGTCCCCGGAGCGGCGGCCATCCCCACCCAGAGCGGTGCATCCGGCGCGGGATCGCTGGCGCGCCACGCCTCGCGGACCACCTGGTAGGGACGAAAGAGGGCGATGATGGGAATGAACCATCCCCAGATCGCCCAGCCGTCGGAGTACTCCATCCCCTCCGCGCCCATCGCCAGCGCGTTGCGGCGCGCCTGCAGCAGCCAGCGGATGAAGAGCACGGCGGTCACGATCATCGCCACGATGCCGAGGATGCTGGCCAGCCCCGTCGCCAGGTCGATGGCGTCGATGCGCGCCTGGTCCACCTCCTCGCCCGCCGTCAGGCGCGCCAGGATCGACAGGTTGACGAGCCCGCACATCAGCAGGCCCACTTCCGAGGCCAGGACGAAGCGCAGCGCGCTGATGGCGCGCGGCCCGCGCGACAGGTCGATCGCAGGATGCATGAAGGATGGACAGCCGTGGAAGGGAGAGAGAGGGATGCGCGAAAAGGTAGGGCGCAGCGCCGCTACGGTGAAGATGCGAGTGCGGGATCCGCCGTGGACGCCGCTCTACACGGACGAACCGGCGGCCGTGGGAGCGGACGCCTGGTAGTAGACGATGCCGCCCAGCCGCGACTTGCGGCGATGCACCACGCGCGGGTCCGCGAGCCCGGCGTCGCGCATGAAGGCCAGCACGCGCACCTCGGCGTTGTCCTTCAGGTGCTGGTCCGCGTGGATCAGGTGCGCCAGGAAACCCCGCGTGTGCGATTCCGGTCCGGCGAGGTCCGCCATGTGGAAGCGACCGCCGGGCTTCAGCACGCGCCCCGCCTCGCGCAGCGCCTTCTCCTTCACCTCCCGCGGCAGGTGGTGGAACATGAAGGACGACGCCACGCCGTCGAACGAGGCATCGGGATACGGCAGCTCATCGGCATACCCCTGGTCCAGCGCGAGCTCGACGCCGGCCTTCTGCGCCTTGCGCCGTGCCATCGCCAGCGCGTTCGGGTCGGGATCGAGGCCGACCACCTGGGCGGCTGGCTGCATCCCCTTGAGCAGCAGGAGCAGGCTCCCCGTTCCGCAGCCGATCTCCAGCACGCGGTCGCCGGGCTTCACCGCCGCCTGCTCCGCGAGCAGCACCCGCGCCGCGTCCGCGCCGAAGACCTTCGCGATCAGGTCGTAGAACGGCAGGCGCCAGTGCTTTCCCGCCGCGGGGAGGTAGGGCCTGCTGGAGGAATCCGCCATCGTCGAAATCCAGATCGGGAGTGCGAGTGGGTGCTCGGAGCGATGTATTTCTATCGAAATCCACCTCCCGCATCAATCAGATCGATCGACAATGCCTGAACGGCGGGTAGAAACAACTCCGCTAACTCCGTTGACTCCGTGTGAGGCCAAAGCAGTAAAACCCCGCCCGGACGCAAAGCGAGAGTGGAGACGCGATCCACTCACGCACTCACGCACTCACGCACTCACGCACTCACGCACTCACGCACTCACGCACTAACGCACTCCTCCTAAGCGACGGCCACCTGCTTCCCCGCCCGCTTCTCCTCCCGCGCCGGCGGCGGCAGCAGGTGGTCCAGCGGCACCTGCTCGTCGCTCATCCCCTTGCGGCGCGGGTCCGCGACCCAGACGGCCACGCGCTGCAGAAAGCGCCAGACGCCGCCGCCGACGGGCTTCTGGTAGCCCGGGTCCGCCGGGTCCGTCCCCATCTTCGCGAACACCTGCGTGAGCCACTCCGGCCCGTGCCCGTTCACCTCCAGCTCCGGCAGCCAGCACTCCAGCTCGCCGGTGGGCACCAGGAACACGCCGTACTCCTCCAGCCCCGCCAGCAGCGTGTTCGCCAGGTCGCGGTCCTCGCCGCCCAGCCGCTGGATGCCGCCGGCCTTGTAGTCGGTGTTGTTGATGCGCTGGTGCAGCCGGCGGCGCTGCTCCTCCCACGGCTCCCAGAACACCTCGGGGACGAACGCCGAGCGCAGCAGGTCGCGAAAGTCCTCGCGCCCCTTGAGCAGGTCCAGGTCCAGGATGGCCGCCGCGGGAAGCCCCATCTCGCGCAGGGGGCGGATGATGCGCCGCACCGTCTGCTTGTTCTGCGCGTTCAGGAACACCACGCCGTCCGCCCCGCCCGCCCGGTGCGCCAGCAGCCGCTCGTTCACCTCCGCGTAGAACACGCGGTCCGCGTCCGCCTCGCACACCACCGCGCCCTCGTGAAAGAGCGCGCCCAGCACGCCGGTGCTGCGCAGCAGCGGGTCGCGCATCATCGTCTCCAGCTTGTCGGCGGAAAGGAGCCGCGCGCCGGGAATTCCCCTGCGGTAGGTAAGGCGGACGATGTTGACGGCCTGGCCGCTGGTGATGCACCCCATCACGAACTCCGGCGAGTGCGTGGCGGCCAGCACGTTGGCCCCGCGCTCGGCGGCCAGCTGCGTGAGGCGCTTGCCCAGCTTGCGGGTGAGCGGGGGATGCAGGAACGCCTCGGGCTCGTCCACCAGCATGATGCGGTAGTCCGCGCTCAGCACGGCGGCGGTGAGGCCCGTGAAGGCGCGGATGCCGTCGCTCATCTGGTCGATGTCCGTCGCGCGGCCGTGAAAGGCGCGCGAGCGGTCGCTGACGGACTGCTCTTCCTCGTCGTCCATCGGCGCGCGCTCCGCCATGCGCACGCGCAGCAGCGTCCCCTCGGTGGGGTCGATGACGAAGTACAGCCCGAACGCGTCGGCGGTGATCTCGCGGATGCGCTCGCGGGCCTCGTCGTCGCGGTAGAGCGCGCCCAGGTGGTCGGTGGGATGCGCCTCCAGGTCGCCTGCGGCCTGCGGCTGGGTGAGCGCCAGCCGCGTCTGCCCGTCCAGCCGCAGGGTAAAGAGCGCCAGCAGGTCGCGGCACAGGCGCTCCAGCTCCTCGTCGCTGGGGTCGTCCGAGCGGTCCGCCATCGTGAGCAGCGCCGGCAGGTCCACCACCTGCTCCACCACCGGCTCCACCTCGTCGGTGGCGCGGCGGCGCGAGTACTCGCCGGGGGAGCGCAGGCGAAGGATGCGCACCAGCCCGTCGCCGTTGCCGTCGGCCACGGCGCGGGAAAGGACCATGTCCTCGATCTCGGCGCGCGGGGGCAGCAGCAGCTCCAGCCGCCGCACGATGTGGCGCACCGACTCGCCGCCGGTCTCGATGAAGTCCTCGATCTCGCGCAGCGCCAGGCTCTTGCCCGAGTTGTTGGGCCCCACGAACACGGTCATGGGTCCCGGCGTAAACCGCAGCGGCGTATCGCTTTCGTCCGCGCCAAAGCGCAGCGCTACCGTCTTGAGCATCCGATTCGGGGTCGTCCGGCCACCGCCGTGCGCGCCGCGCAGACGGAGGGGCTGGTGCGTGAGATGCTGATTCGGCTTGAATCCCCTGCTCGACCGGCTGTCGCCCGTCCCCGGGTGCGAGAACTGCGCCAGCGGCGTGACATGCCTGATACCGGATCCGCCAAAGAACTTGCCTCACGCAGAGTCAGCGGAGTTAGCCGAGCTCGACCTGTGCGCGAGCCGGCTCCGAGGAGGGAACGGGGGGGGGAGGGGCTCCAGCGCAAACGGCCCCCGGAGGCTCATCCCCCGGGGGCCGCTCTGCCGTCCGTCGGCCTGGATCAACCGCCCGCGCCGGTCACGGCGTGTGCGTGCGGGTGACGCTGATGGTGCGGTTGCAGAAGGTGCCGTTCAGCGTGTAGGTGCGGGTCGTGGGGTTGAAGGTGGCCGTCAGGTCCACCGTGCACGAACCGCTCTGCCCGGCGCTGCGCGTCCAGTCGAAGCTGCCCTTGTGCGTGGTGGTGCGCGTGCCGGGCTGGCCGTTGGTCCACGACTGGCTGGACGTGACCGCCACGTTGGGCGTGGTGGTGATGCTGATGGTGCCCCGGCCCCGTCGCGCGGCCACGGTGCACGCCGCGTCGGTGCGGGTGGCGTCGAGCGCCGTGCTGCCGCTGCGGGTGTCCGGATCGCGCGTGACGGTGTGCGTCCCCGCGAAGGTGCTGGTGCCGCCGGCCGGGCACTGGCGCGTGCGGGTGAACTGGGTGGTCGTGGTGGCGCTCACCGCGCCCTCCACCGGCACCATGTTGAACGCCGGGCCAAAGCCGTCCATCACCGCCGCGCCCACCTCGTCCCACAGGGCGGCGGCGTTCTCCGCCTCCAGCTGGTCCAGCGCGGCGGCGGCGCCGCCGGTGGGCGAGCCGTCGCACGCGGCGAGCGCCAGGGCCGCCAGGGCGGCGGAAAGCATGGATTTGCGAAGCATCGCGTCCTCTCCGGCTGGGGTCTGTTCGATGGATGCAGGACACGTCCGCGTGCCCCGTGCGACAGAGGATACAGCGCACCGGCTGAATCCGTTGGCGAAACCGCGATAAAAATCTGGCGTAGAGTGCGGGGCGGGGCGATCTTGCTCCCGCGTCCGCACCCGCAGCGGTGCAAGTGCTCGCTCACCCGAACGCCAGGTGAACAACATGCGCACTCGTCGCTTCATCGTCGCAATCTCGCTGGTCGTCGCCGCCTGCGCCACGCCCGCGTCGCCGCCGCCTTCGTCGCCGCCGGGCGCGTCGGACGCGGACGAGCCCCGCCGGCAGGTGCGCCTGGACACCGACGCCTGGACCCAGGCGATGACCAACGAGAGCGGGCAGGAGATCCACGTCCGCAACAAGTCGAACGTGCCGATCATCGTGACCGAGGTGATCCTGTCCAGCTGCATGAACCTGGTGGAGCCGTGCGGATCGCACTTCCCGCGGGTGCGCATCGAGGTGGGAGACGCGCGGCGGGTGATGCGCATTCGCTACGGCGGCGGCGCGAACTCGAACTTTCTGTACAGCTACCGCGTCGAGCCCGCCGATCCCGAGCGGAACCGCTAGGGCCCGTCGCGGGACGTCGCCGCCCGGATCCGGGGCAGGTGAACTCGCGTCCATGACGTGTACGAAGGCGATCCGGCAGTTGAAGCCCCGCGCAGTTTGCGGGGCTTTCCGCTGTCGTTGCGGCGAGCGGTGAGTTTACTCGCTCGGGCGCGGAGCCGATGACCCCACATGGCCGGCCTCGCGCCCGGCGGTTGAAACCGCTGCTGGAACGTCACGAAGTCCGCCTGCGCGGACTGTCCCCGGGTCGGGTGAGTGCCACGTTGGACGGAGCTAGCCGGTGCAGGTGAAGCCCCGCGCAGTTTGCGGGGCTTTCCGCGGTCGTTGCGGCGAGTTTACTCGCTCAGCGGGGCCGGCTTCGCGCATTAAGGCCGGCCCTGCGGTGCTGCTGGCAAGATCCTTCGGTCGGCGCCACGGATCGTACCGGGGGCGAGGTTCTGCGCGGCGCCCTCCTTCAGGATGACAACTCGTCGCGGAGCCTGGTCCTTCGGCTGAATCAAAAATGCTTGACGCCCTCCGCCAGGGGTGCTACGTTCGTAGCATGGTGCTACAAACGTAGCATACGTCTTCTCATCTTCCTCGCTCCTGATGCGCGAAGCCTACCGCGACCTTACCCGCCGGGAGCGCCAGATCATGGACTCCGTGTACCGGCGGGCATCCGCCACCGCGGCGGAGGTGCTGCAGGACCTGCCCGATCCGCCCAGCTACAGCGCCGTGCGCGCCATGCTGCGCAAGCTGCAGGACAAGGGGTACCTGCTCGCGGCGCAGGACGGGCCGCGCTACCTCTACTCCGCCGTCATCCCCCGCGACGAGGCCCGCGAATCGGCGCTGCACCGGCTGGTGCGCACCTTCTTCGACGGCTCGCGCGCCAAGGCGGTTGCGGCGCTGCTCGATCCGGACGAGGGCGCGCTCTCGGAGGAGGAGATGCGCGAGCTGGAGGCGCTGATCCGGCGCCAGAGGGAGGGCCGATGAGCAGCGGGATCTCCATCGACACCGTCGCGGTCCTTTCCGCCGCGGCCGACCTGGCGGCCAAGGGCACCGTGATCCTCGCGGCCGCATGGATCGCGACGCTCGCGCTGCGGCGGGCGCCGGCGTCCGCGCGGCACCTGGCGTGGGCCGTCGGCTTCGGCGGGCTGCTGGCGCTGCCGGTGCTGGGCGTGGCGCTCCCGTCCTGGCAGGTCCCCATCCTCCCCGCCGAGCCGGTGCCGGCCGCGCCCGTCGAGGCGGCGGCCCCGGCGGGATCGGCCGCCCTGGAGAGCGCGCTGGAGACGGCCGATCCCGCTCCGTCCACGCGGGCGCCGGTGGAAGCGCGGAGGCCGGCCGCCGAGGCGACGCGCGGGATCGACTTCTCCGGCGCGCCGGGCGGGATCGCGCTGCTGGCGTGGATGACGGGCGCGGCGCTGGCGCTGCTGCGGCTGGCCTCCAGCATCGTCCGCGTGCGGCGCGAGGCGCGGACGGCGCGGGTGCTGGCCGCCGGCCCGGCGGCGGAGCTGCGCGACCGGC
>DASTNU010000986.1:0-7942 GCA_035720605.1 Longimicrobium sp.
AGAGGGTGCGGCGCCAGGCCGCGGGTGAGGGCCCTCCGCGCGATGTCGGCCGGAGTACACGATCCCATCATCATCCGACAGCTCTTGACGGGAACTGTGCCTCGTGCGTACGTGGAGAGGCTCACAGCCACATCCCTCTCACGCCAGGAGAGCAGCCATGCGCAAGCTGAAGCTCGCAGCCAGTGAGCTGGTGGTGGAGTCGTTCGATCCGGTCGTTCTGCGGGATGGCCAGCGGGGTACGGTCCGCGCGCACGCAACGGAGCCGTACTGGTGCACCATCGACCCGGAGCTGTGCGGGGAGCCGTACACGAACGACCCGATGCAGCGCCAGTGCGTCACGCCGTACGTGGAGTGCTCCACGGAAGGCTGGACCTGCGTCTACTGCTGACGCAGGACGGCGGCGCGGTGACGGGTGCCGCGACCTAGTAGCCGCCCGCCGGAGGCGCGGTCGCGGAGCCGAGCTGCCGGACGCGCGCGCGAAAGGCCTGGTAGTCGGGGGTGTCGTCGGCCAGGCGCGCGCGGTCCACCTGCAGGACGCCGATCATGGCGCGGGCGTTCTGCACGCGCTCCTGGCTGGTGGGGTGGCTGGCGAACCAGCTGTCCAGCAGCGTGGGCTGCCGCGCCTGCTCCGCCAGCAGGTCCTCGAAGAACGAGGGTACGCCCTCCGGGTCGTATCCCGCCGCCGGCAGGGTGGAGACGGCGCGGCGGTCGGCCTCGCGCTCGGCATCGCGGCCATACTTCGCGAACACCGCGGCCCCGCCCGCCTCGATCGCCACCTGCTCCAGCACGCCCGGCTCGCGTCCCAGCAGCACGTACACGATGGTCACGACGACGCCCGCGCCGCGCTGCTTCTTCATCTGCTCGATGCCGTGCCGCTCCGTCACGTGCGCGATCTCGTGCCCCAGCACCCCCGCGAACTCCGACGCCTCGTCCGCCGTCTCGATCAGCCCGCGGTTCACGAAGATGTGCCCGCCGGGGAGCGCAAACGCGTTCACCTCCGGCGAATCCACCAGGTAGAACGTGTACTCCCGCCCGGTGGAGTCCGCCCGCGCGGCGAGCCGGTCCCCGAACCGGTTGAGCTCGCCGACCACGGCCGGGTCGGTGATCAGCGGCACCTGGCGCCGCACCTCGTCGGCGTACGAGGCGCCCAGCTCCGCCTCCTCCTGCAGGCTGATCCCGCCGCCGCACGCGGTGAAGGCGGGTAGCAGGAGAATCGCCGCGAGCCGGCGGCGGCGGGTGATTCTGCTGGAAGGTCCGGGGATCAAGGCGCACCTCGCGATCGTTTGTCTCACAACGCGTCGCGCCCGTCTCTTCACGATGCGCGCCATCACCGCGGCTGCCTGAGGCGATCCGCCGCGCCGGGGTGAGGATTGGCGTTCTTCCGCTCGCTCGCGCAAGTTCAGAGGACCGCATCCCACGCCACCCCGGGAGATTTTCGATGCCCTCCATCCACGTGAACGGCGCCTGGCTGCACTACGAGGAGTCCGGATCGGGTCCGGAGACGGTGGTATTCGCGCACGGGCTGCTGTGGAGCGGGCGGATGTTCGACGCGCAAGTGGCGGCGCTGCGCGACCGCTACCGCTGCATCACGTACGACCTGCGCGGGCAGGGACAGAGCGAGGTGACGGCGGACGGCTACGACATGGACACGCTGGCGGAGGACGCCGCCGCGCTGATCGAGGCCCTGGGCGCGGCGCCCTGCCACTTCGTGGGACTGTCGATGGGCGGCTTCATCGGGATGCGGCTCGCCTTCCGCCGTCCGAGGCTGCTGCGCTCCCTGGTGCTGATGGAGACCTCGCCCTACCCGGAGCCGCCGGAGAGCGCGCGGAAATACCGGATGCTGGGACGGATCGCGCGGTGGATCTCCCTGCGGCTGGTGGCGGACCGGGTGATGAAGATCATGTTCGGCTGGACGTTCCTGAACGACCCCGGCCGCGAGGAAGAGCGGCGGGAGTGGCGCGCGCGCCTGCTCGCCAACCACCCGGTCGGCATCCAGCGCGCGCTGCGCGGGGTGACGGACCGCGAGGGCGTGGACCCGGAGCTGACCCGCATCCACACACCCACGCTGGTGGTCGTCGGCACCGAGGACGTGGCGACCCCGCGGGAAAAGGCGGAGCGCATCGCCACCCGCATCCCTGGCGCGCGGCTGGTCGTGATCCCGTGCGCGGGCCACACGTCGTCCGTGGAGGAGCCGGAGGCGGTGAGCCAGGCGCTGCTGGACTTCATCCCCAGCCACGGCCCCAGCGCGGCAGTCGCACCTGCCGAGCCGTCGGTGAGCGGATGACGGCTGGTGATCGCGGAGGCCCCGTGCCGCCCGCCACCGGGAGCGGATGAATTCGCCGCTGGACCATCGCAAGGTCCGCCTGCGCGGGCCTGCGCGGACTGAACGGGCAAGCTCGCGGCGCGTGACACGCCACCAGGTTCGGACAGTGGATTCCTCAGTCGGCGCCAGGCGATCTGCCATGGGCAGGGAATGCGTGGCGCCTCCTTCGGAATGACAGGTCAAGGTCAAGCTCATCCACAAACTCCCTTCCCCCAAGCAGTTTGTGGGGGAAGGGCCGGGGATGGGGGGCGGCCTGCGCCCGGCGCGAGACCATCCGTCGTCCATACGATCACATCGAACGACGCGCTCCAGACTCATGATCCTTCGCAGTCTTTGCCTCGCCGCGGCGCTCGCGGCGTGCGGCGGTGCCGCGTACGCGCAATCCGCATCGCCCGTCGAGTACGCGGTTTCTCCTGTGATGGAGGATGGCGCCCTCACGAGGCTCGCCGTCGAGATCCGCTTCGCGGGAGACGCGGACGGCGAGACGTTGCTGCTTCTTCCCCGCTCGTGGGCCGGCGCCGACTCGCTCTGGCGGCAGGTGGAGGAGCTGCGGGTGGAGGGGGCCACGTCCGTCCGCGACCGGGGACCGGAGGCGCGCATCATCGCGCATGGGCCGGGGGCGGCGCTGACGGTGCGCTACCGCGTTCGCTCCAGCTATCGGGCGGAGCCGGGCTTCGGCTATCACAAGGCGCCGATCATCCTTCCCGGCTGGTTCTTCTTCCATGGCGAGGGCGTGTTCGCCCTGCCCGGGGGACGACAGGACGCCCCGGCACGATTCGCCTGGCGCGGCTTTCCGGCGGAGTGGAAGATCGTCTCCGACCTGGACCACCTGGGCGGCGCGCGCTCCGGCACCGCGGCCGACGTGGTGGAGAGCGCGGCGATCGGCGCGCCGGACCTGGCGGTAGTCGACCGCCAGGTGAGAGGCGCGCCGCTGCGCGTAGCCATCCGCGGCCAGTGGGACTTCACGCCCGAAGCCTTCGCGTCCACCGTGGCGCGGATCATGGAGGCGGAGCACGCGCTCTGGGGGGATCCCGGCGCGCCGTTCGTGGTGGTGATGGCCCCGCTGGGCGGCACGGGCGACGGATACTCGTACACGGGCACCGGACGGACCGATGCGTTCTCCCTCGCTTCCACGCCGGGATTTTCCCTCGACGAGGCGACGCGCTTCCTGGCGCACGAGTACATGCACACCTGGATCTACCCGCAGATCGGGGGCGCGCCGGGCGGCGGCGGGGCGAGCGCGTTCTGGCTGACGGAGGGATTCACCGACTTCTTCTCCGCCCGTGCCCTGCTGCGCGCGGGCCTGTGGACCCCGGCCGACTTCGCGGAGGAGCTGAACACGGTGCTGCTGCGCAACGCGAGCTCGCCCGTGCGGGCGGCGCCCAACTCGGTGATCCCGGAGCGGTACTGGATGGACCTGCACGTTCGGCAGCTGCCCTACGACCGCGGGCACCTGCTGGCGCTGCTGCTGGACTACCGCATCCGCCGCCACACGGCGGGCCGTGAGGACCTGGACGACGCGCTGCTGGCCCAGCGCGAGGCCGCGCGGCGCAACGCGCAGGCGGGAACGCGCATGGACGCCGCCGAGCTGTTCCCCGTCGTCGTTCGACAGGTGCTGGGGCTGGAGATCGAGGAGGACCTGGTCCGGCACGTGGAGCGCGGCGAACCGGTGTTGCTGCCGGCGGACCTGTTCGGCGCCTGCGCGCGGGTGGAGACGGTGACGCAGCCGGACTTCCATCGCGGCTTCGACCTGGAGGCCACGGAGGCGGCGGGGAGGGTGGTCACCGGGCTGGATCCCACCTCGCCCGCATACGCCGCGGGTCTCCGCGCGGGGATGCGGATCGTCAGCTGGGACGGCGGCGTGATCGGCGATGCGAGCGTAGAGTACGTGTACAGCGTGGATGACGACGGCACCGAGCGCGTCATCCGCTACCTGCCGCAGGGGAAGGGGCAGGTCACCCTCCAGCGCGTGCACCTCACGCTGGAAACCGCGTCAATGGATTGCACCCAGCTGATGAGCGGGGCGTGAGACGGCGCGAGACCCGTGGAGCGAATGGATTCATTCGCTCCGGCGGGCGGACGGCGCAGACCTCATCCTCCATGCCACTCGCGCGCGGCGGCGAAGAGGGCGCGCAGGCGCTCGCGGTCGCCGGCGGAGAGGGCGTCGCGAAGGGCACGCAGCTCCGCCTCCATCGCCTCCAGCGCGGGGAGCAGCGCGTCGGCGTTGTCGAGGGCGATGTCGGCCCACATCTCCGGCGAGCTGCCGGCCAGGCGGGTGACGTCGCGGCCGCCGGGCCCCAGCTCCACGCGGCCGATTCCCTGCCCCGCCAGCGCGCGTCCCAGCGTGGACGAGACCGCTTGCGGCAGGTGGCTGGTCCACGCGAGCCGCCGGTCGTGCTCGTCCGCGTCCACCACCTCGGGCCGCCCTCCCACCATCGTCCACAGCCCCGCCGCCAGCTCCATCGCCTGGCCGCTGGTGGACGGCGTGGGGCAGAGAAAGACGCGCGCGCCGTCGAACAGGCCCGCGCGCGACGCATCCCATCCGCTGCGGTGGTCGCCCGCCAGCGGGTGCGATCCCACGAAGCGGTCGCCCCAGCCGAGCTTCTCCGCCCGCGCCACGATCGACCGCTTGGTGCTCCCCGCGTCGGTGATCAGCCGCACGCCATCCAGCCTGTCCATCAGCCAGCGCGTGACGACCGGCACCTCCAGCACCGGCACCGCGAACACGACCGCGTCCACCCGCTCCTCGTCCCACATCCCGGCGACGATCCCGAGCGTGATGGCCTTCTGAAGCGTCCCGTAGTCGGCGTCCGATGCGTAGACGCGCACGCCCCGCGCGGCCAGGTCGCGCGCCAGCGATCCCCCGATCAGCCCCAGCCCGACGATGGCGACGGAGCGGATTCCGGCGTCGTGGCCTGTCTCCATCGTGCTCCCTTGCGGCTGTGTCGCGGCGGGCGCCCCGCCCCATCCGAGCTCGCATTACTCGCCCACCTTCCCCCAAAACCCCTGGGGGAAGGTTGGTTGGGGCAGGTGCCGCGCGCAAAGGCGAGCCACGAGGCGGGGCGAGTAGATTCCTCGGTCGGCGCCATGGGTCTGCGCGCCGGCAGAATCCGCCCGGCGCCTCCCTCGGAATGACAGTGCGTGCAGAATGGCAGGTGAAGCCTCGTTCCGCGAGCGCCAGCGCGCGGAGACGAGGCTTCTGGCCGTTCCAGCCGCGGGTTTACCCGCCGGGAGAAGAGGCCGCCCCAGTGTGCTCACCCCACTCACGCACTAACGCACTAACGCACTAACGCACTCACGCACTCACGCACTCACGCACTCTTCTACTCCGCTTCCAGCTGGGCCCTCCGCGACAGCCCCACCAGGTGCCAGAACACGTACCGCACGCTCTCGTCGTCCAGGCCGGCGTCGCGCGCCACCTGGCCCGCGCGGCGCACCACGGCGGCCTCGCGCGGGGGATCGAGCGTGGGCATTCCCAGCGCCTGCTTGATGGGCCCCACCTGCCGCGCCAGCGCCACCCGCTCGGCGATCAGCCCCACGATCTCGCGGTCGATGCGCTCGATCTCGCCGCGAAGGCGCGCCAGCTCCGCCGCCGGGGAGGGTGCCACGGGAGGGGCGGCCACCGCCGTCGCCGGGCTCACGCGGCCTCCGCCAGGTTCAGGCGCGGCTCGCGCAGGGTGCGCCCGGCGGCCTGCGCGAAGGGGCGGATGTCGCGCATCAGCCGGTCGAAGCCGTCCAGGGTGAGCGACTGGTCGCCGTCGCTGAGCGCCGTTTCCGGCGACGGGTGCACCTCCACCACCAGCCCGTCCGCGCCCGCCGCGATCGCCGCGAAGGAGAGCGGCCCCACCAGCTCCGCGCGTCCGCCGGCGTGGCTGGGGTCCACCACCACCGGCAGGTGCGTCTCTGCCTTGAGCACGGGGATGGCGGCCACGTCCAGCGTGTTGCGGGTGGCCGTCTCGTAGGTGCGAATGCCGCGCTCGCACAGGATCACGTCGCGGTTCCCCTGCGCCATCACGTACTCCGCCGCCATCAGCAGCTCCTGGATGGTGGCGGACAGGCCGCGCTTGAGCAGCACCGGCCGCTGCACGCGCCCCACCTCGGAGAGCAGCGCGAAGTTCTGCATGTTGCGCGCGCCGATCTGCAGCACGTCGGCGTACTCGGCCACCAGCTCCACCTGGCGGGTGTCCATCACCTCGGTGACGATGGGAAGCCCGGTCTCCGCGCGCACCTCGGCCAGCATGCGCAGCCCCGCCTCGCCCAGCCCCTGGAAGGCGTACGGGCTGCTGCGGGGCTTGAAGGCGCCGCCGCGCAGCAGGCCCGCGCCGGCCGCGGACACGGAGCGCGCGGTCTGGCGCAGCATGTCGCGCCCCTCCACGCTGCACGGCCCGGCGATCACCGCCAGCCCGCGCCCGCCGATCTCCGCCGCGCCGCCAATGCGGATGACGCTGCGGTCCGCCGCGAACTCGCGCGACACCAGCTTGTACGGCTTGAGCACGGGATGCACGGATTCCACGCCCGCGATGCTGAGCAGCGCCGCCTCGTGCAGCAGCGACTCGTCGCCGATGCAGCCGATGATGGTGCGCTGCTCGCCGCGCGACAGGTGCGTGCGCATCCCCAGCGTCTCGATGCGCTCGCGGATGTGGTCCAGCTCGGCGTCGGTGACGCCCGGTCGGGTGACGATGATCATGGGACGGTTCTCCTGCGTGGTCTGGGGCGGTGTGCGGGGGGACCCGGCGAAGGGAAAGGGCCCCCGGATGCTTCGGGAGCCCTCGGGATGCCGGGTGGCGAGCGGATCGGTTACACGCGCGCGGCCGGGTCCGGGGCCCCCATGGGGTACCCGTAGTAGCCGGAGCCGACGGAGCAGCGTGCGCAGATGCTCATGGTTCCTACCCTAATACAGTTCACGACAGAAATCAAGGATTAGGGCGGGATCGTCCGCCTCCGGGCAACGAAAAAGGGCCCCCGGTGGTCCGGGAGCCCTGGATGCCTGTGGCGAGCGGCTGCTACCCGCGCGCGGCAAGCCCCGGACCCCCGTCAGGGAACCCGTAGTAGCGGTAGCCGCGGTAGCTGGTGCGAATGCAGATGCTCATGGAACGAAGGCTAACACGAGACGGGGAGAAGGGCAAGCGGGTTAAGGCGGAACCGGGACTGGATGGCGATCGATTACGCGGGCCAGCTGTGCGACGGCTAGAGGCGTGAGTGGCGAGAGCCGCGGCGCGAAGTCGGCGCCGGGGCTCTGAGAAAGTTGAAACTAACCTTGATTTCACGTGAAGGGAGGTTTATGAATATGCTGTGACCAATGCACCGGCCATGGTCACACTTTCACCAGCCGGATGGAGGAGGGGCTCAAACGGCGCCGTTCGCCTCCCCTTTCGGAGGGGTCTATGGCGAATAGATCTTCCGGAGGCGTGCATGGGTAACCGACGGCACCCAGCACTGTCGAAGAAACGCCGGTCGCGGCGAAGCGCTCGCCAGGCCAAAAGCCGTGGGAAGCTGTTGTACATGGTCAGAGGTGCGGCGTTCGAATTCGGACGCTTCATTGTGCGGCAGCTTGCGGAACTCTGGCGCTAACCTGGATTGTAGCTCGCTAGACGGGTAGTAATCGGGCATATCATCGTG
>DASTNU010000987.1:0-3724 GCA_035720605.1 Longimicrobium sp.
AAGCCCCGCGCAGTTTGCGGGGCTTTCCGCTGTCGTTGCGGCGAGCTCGCTCGCTCTGGCGAGGGGCCCGCGGCACGCCGCTCAGTTGCAGGTCGCGCGGCCGCGGTCGGTGAAGGCGCGGGCGCGGATGGGGACGAACTCCCACTCGTAGCCGTCCTCGTGGAACACCATCCGCAGCACGCCGCGCACGTGCGCCACGATGGCCTCGCTGTTGGGGCTGCGCTCGCGCAGGCGGTACGAGGGCGCGCCGCCGGTGCCCACCACGAACTGGCGAATGCCGCGCGCCCGGTCCAGCCGCCCCACCGGGTCCTGCGGCGCGAAGCGCTCGTAGTGGTGGTCGTGGCCGCTGAGAATCACGTCCACGCCGGCCTCGTACATGGCGCGGTAGGCGTCGACCACGCGCTCCCGGCCGCCGTGCCGGCCGCTGCTCCAGCGCGGGTGGTGAAAGTACGCCAGCGTGCAGCGCACGGGGTGCGCGCGCAGGTCGTCCACCAGCCACCGGAACTGCTCCGTCCCCGCCTCCAGCGGCTCGTCGCTGTTCAGCACCACCAGGTGCCAGCCGTCGTGGTCGTAGCTGTACCACCCCTTCCCCTCCGGCCCCGCCCGGTCGCCGAAGTAGCGAAAGTACCCGGCCGCGTCCGTCGTCTTGTACTCGTGGTTCCCCACCGCCGGCCGCGTGCGGTCCAGGTGGCGGCCCCAGCTGCGGGCGTAGCAGCGCCGGTAGTCGTCGTCGGAGCCGTGGGGATAGGCGTTGTCGCCCAGCGTGGCCACCACCCCGCCAATGCGGTCCAGCAGCCGCGCCGTGGCCTCGTCGCCGCTCCAGAAGCAGCTGGCGATGTCGCCGGCGGCCACCAGCGAGGTGTCGTCCGCCTCGCGCCGGGCGGCATCGCACGCGCCGAGGGCGAGCGCGGCCGCCAGCGCGGCGGCGACGGCGCGCCTCACGCCGCGGGGGCGGGCGAGGCCCCGCGGATGAAGTCCATCGCCAGGCGGTTGAACAGCTGCGGGCGGTCCACGTTCACCACGTGGCCGCACTCCGGCAGCACCTCCAGCCGGGTGAATCGTCCGTGGCGGCGCACCAGCCGCTCCACCGGGGCCAGGAACATGTAGTCCTCGTCGCCCATCAGGTACAGGGTGGGGATGGCGAGCTCCGTCTGCTCGAACAGGCGCAGCAGCGGGTTGATCTCCGCCGTCAGCCGGAACCAGCGGATGAACTCCTTCTGGCACAGCCGCTTCGCCTGGGTGATGAAGAGCATCCGCGACTCGCGGTGGCGGCGGCGCGGCATGATGATCCACGCGAACAGCCGGTACAGCCACATGTAGGGGATGATGCGCTTGGCCGCGTTCCCCAGCGCCACCAGCACCCGCGAGCGCAGGTTCAGCCGGATGATGGCGCCGCCCATCACCATCGACCGCACCCGCTCCGGCGCCACCTCGCCCAGGGTGCGGATGAGGATGCACCCCAGCGAGATCCCCACGAAGTGCGCGGCGGCGATCCCCTCGCGGTCCAGCACGTCCAGGATCTCGCGGGCCAGCGCTTCGAAGGTATAGCGGTCACCCTCCAGCGGCAGCAGGAGCGGCGGCTGGGAGTCGCCGTGGCCGCGCAGGTCCACCATCAGCACGTTGAAGCCCTTGCGGAACTCCCGCACCTGCCGGTACCAGAGGGACGAGCTTCCGCCGGCCCCGTGCACGAACACCACCCACTCGTGCGCGGGGGACAGGAAGTGGCGGCGGTACGAGAGCATGGCTCCGGTGCGGCGGACGGGGGTACGCAAAAGCCTCCCCGGCGGAGGCGGAGTTGATACTCCGGTCCGCCGTACGCGTTCGGCTCGGTACACGGTTTCGAGAGGCGGAGGATGTGCCTGATTGCGCTGGCGCTGGACGCGCACCCCGCGTACCGGCTGGTGGTGGCCGCCAACCGCGACGAGTTCTACGCGCGCCCCACGGCGTCCGCGGGGTGGTGGACGGATGCGCCGGAGGTGCTGGCGGGCCGCGACCTGCGCGACGGCGGCACCTGGATGGGCGTCACCCGCGGGGGTCGGTTCGCGGCGATCACCAACTACCGCGACCCCGGCCTGGCGCAGCGCGCCGGCGCCCCGTCGCGCGGCGCGCTGGTCGCGGACTTCCTGCGCGGATCGGGGGACGCGGAGGCGTACGCGAACGACGTTGCCTCTCGCGCGGCGGAATACAACGGCTTCAACCTGCTGGTGGGGAATGATGACGGCCTGTTCTACCTCTCCAACCGCGCGCCGGGGGTGCGCCGGCTGGAGCCGGGCGTCTACGCGCTGAGCAACGCGCTGCTGGACACGCCCTGGCCCAAGGTGGTGCGCGCCAGGGTGGCCGTGGCGGACGCGCTGGCGCGGGTACAGGGGGATGGATGGGATTCCAGCCTGTGGGAGATGCTGGCGGACCGCGTGGTCGCCGCGGACGATGCGCTCCCCGACACCGGCGTGGGTGCCGAGCGCGAGCGCCTGCTCTCGCCGCCGTTCATCCGCACCGACGTATACGGCACCTGCGCCTCCACCGTGCTGACCATCGCGCGCGACGGCGGGGTGCACTTCGTGGAGCGCTCGGTGGCGCCGGGCCAGGAAGGCTGGACGGAGTCGCGCCACGCCTTCCGGATCGCGCACGAGCCAGCGCCCGCCTCCGATTAGCCACCCGGCGCCCACCCTGTCATTCCGAGGGAGGCGCCCACTGTGATCCCTGCCCGCGCGCGTACCCATGGCGCCGACTGAGGAATCTACTCGCCCGCGCAGGTGGCCTGTCGAGCAGCCTGAACTTTCCCTGCACCGCCGCCAGATATCACGACTTCTCGCAACCTGCGGCGCGCGGGCAGAGTTCACCCGATCGCGCTTCGGGAGTCCGGTCCACGGAGTTTCCACAACGATCCGGGCACTGTGGCCGCACATCGTACGATGATACGCTCTCGCGCGATGCGTTGTCGGGCGTTACATCCCTCCCCGAAAAAAACCGCGATGGCCCCCTGCCGCACGCCGTCTTATGTACCCGTTCCCAATCCCCGCACCAATGCTATGCACCCGGCCGGCGCGGCTCCGGCATTGTGCACCCACCAGCTTCGTGCGGATTGTGGGACAGTGCTTGGTGCGAGGGTGGGCTACTGCTTCGGACGGTAGATTCCTCGGTCGGCGCTGCAGGATTGGGCGCGGACAAACACCGCGCGGCGCCTCCTTCGGAATGACAGGTTTGTGCGTGGAGAGGGGCCGGGGCTTCTGGCAGTTCCAGAGGCGGGTTCACCCGCTCAGGCTGGATGGCGGCGACGATCACTCAGGCTGCATCACCGCGACGGTCGGCTTTCTCCCTTCCCCCACGCAGTGTGTGGGGGAAGGGTCGGGGATGGGGGGCGGGCTGCTGCCGGCGCAATCCATCCTCCGTGCACGAGCCGCGGGGTGAGGACCCTTACGGCCGCACCGCGCCGGTCGCCGCCTGCAGCACGCGGCTGCCGACGATGGTGCCGGCCTGGTCCACCACGTACTCGATCACGGCGCCAGAGGCGTGGCGCACCTGGCGCACGGCCTGGCCGGCGGAGTTGGTGGTCTCGCGGACCAGCGGCAGGCTGGTGATCTGCCCCAGCGTGCGCTCGTTGATGATGTTCCCGGTCGTGTCCAGCGTGCGCTCCACCAGGTTCCCCGCCGTCCCCAGCGTCACCTGCACCGTCTGGCCCAGGGTGTTCACCGTCTGCGTGAGCAGGCCGCCCGGCTGCGTCACG
>DASTNU010000988.1:0-2589 GCA_035720605.1 Longimicrobium sp.
GGATCGGCGCCGGCGTGCACTATCCCGTCCCCATCCACCAGCAGGCGCCGTACGCGGGGATCCGCTGCGTGCCCGACGGCGCGCCGGTGAGCACCCTGCTGTCGCGGCAGATCCTGTCGCTGCCGCTGTATCCCGAGATGACGGAGGCGCAGGTGGGCGAGGTGGCCGACGCGGTGCGCGAGTGCGCCGCCCGGACGCCGGCGCTCGCGGCGGCGGCGTGACCATGCGCGTCCTGGCCGTCGGCAGCGACAGCGTGGGGCACCTGAGCCACGCGGCGGTGGTGCTGGGCGCGCTGGCCCGGCGCCACGACGTGGACGCGTACGTGGCGGTGCCGCACGACGCGCGCTTCCGCGGCTGGATCGAGTCGCGCGGCTTTGCGGTGCGCGGCGTGGGGCGGGTGCTGGGCGTGCACCGCGAGTTCAGCGGCCGCGACCTGCTGCGCTTCGCCGGCCACATCGTCCTGGGGACGATCCGCGGGATGCGCGAGGCGTGGGCGCTGCTGAACGAGCTGCGGCCGGACGTGGTCGTCGGCTGCGGCGGGCGCTCGTCCTTCGCGGCGATGCTGACGGCGGCGCTGCGCGGCTACCCGACCGTCACCGTGCCGCACTACGCGCTCCGCCGCACGAACCGACACCTCGCCTGGCTGGTGGACCGCACCTGCCTGGCGCGGGACGCGGACGTGGCGCGCTTTCCCCGCGCGCTCCGCCGGCGCCTGCGGGTGACGCACACGCCGCTGCGACCGGAGGCGTTCGCCCCCGCGGAGCGGCGGGACGCCTGCGCGCGGCTGGGGCTGGACCCGGACCGCCCCGTGGTCGCCTGCGTCGGCTACAGCGCGGGGTCGCCGGGGACCACGCGGCTGTTCGCGGAGGTGGCCCGGTCGGTCCGCGCCGCGCGGCCGGACGCGCAGCTCCTCGTCCAGCACGGCAAGCACCAGCCGCTGGGGGACGACGCGGACGCCCTCGCGGCGCCCGTCGTCGCCCGCCCGTTCTTCGACGACCTCGTGTCGATCTTCCCCGCCTGCGATCTCGTCGTGAGCGCGGCGGGGGAGACCACGCTGCTGGAGCTGTGCGCCCGCGGCGTTCCCGCGCTCTGCGTCTCCGTGGCGGATTCGCCGATCGGCCCGCACATCCGCACCCTCGCGGGCGACCTGGAGGCGATGGGCGCGACGGTCTTCTTCCCCCGCGACCGCGCGGATTCCGGCGCCGTGGCGGACGCGGCGCTGCGGCTGCTGGCGGACGATGCGGAGCGGCGGCGGATGGGCGCGGCGGCGCGTGCGGCCGCGGATCCGGGTGCGGTGGACAAGGTGGTCGAAGTGGTCGAAGAGCTCCTGCGCGCCCGTGGAATCCTCCCTGCCTCGCCGGAGCCGGCGCTTCACCCCTTCACCCCCTCACCCCTTCACCCCCTCACCCGATGAGCACGCTCGCGGAGCGCACCGTCAGCGCCGGGCAGTGGCGCATGGCGGCCTGGGGAATCCAGGCCGTGCTCCAGCTGGGCGTGGGCGTGCTCCTGGCGCGCCTCCTTCCTCCCGCCGAGTTCGGCCTGGCGGGGCTGGCGATGGTCGTCATCGCCTTCGCGACGCTGGTGTCGGAGCTGGGGCTGGGGATCGCCGTGGTGCAGCGCCGCCCGCTGACGGAGCGGCACCTGCGCACCGCGTTCACGGCGTCGGTGTCGATGGGGACCGTCGCGGCGGGCGCCATCTGGCTCCTCGCCCCGCTGGCCGCGCCGCTGCTGCGCGCGCCGGAGCTGCCGCCGCTGCTGCGGGCGATGACGCTGGTCTTCGTCTGCGGCGCGCTGGGGGCGACGGCGCGGGCCACGCTGCAGCGCGCGCTGGACTTCCGCCGCCTCTTCGCCATCGACGTCGCTTCCTACGCCCTGGGCTACGCCGCCGTCGCCGTGCCGATGGCGCTGAACGACTACGGCGCGTGGAGCCTGGTCATCGGCTCCATCGTGCAGTCGGCCCTCGGCGCGGGGACCGCGCTGGCGTTCGCGCGGCATCCCGTGCGCCCGCTGCTGGCGCGGACGGAGCTGCGCGAGTTGTGCGGCCTTGGCGCCGCGGCCACGCTGAACCAGGTGGTGAACGGCATCGCGCGCAACGCGGACAACCTGCTGGTGGGCCGGCTGCTGGGCCCCGCCGCACTGGGCGTCTACGCGCGCGCCTTCAACCTGATGGCGCTGCCGCTGGCCGCCGTGGGCGACGTGATGTGGCACGTCCTGCTGCCGGCGATGTCGGAGGTGCGCGACGACCGCGAGCGGCTGGGGCGCGCGTACCTGGCCGCCGTGCAGGCCAGCGCGCTGGCCGCCGCGCCGCTGATGGCCGGCCTCGCCGCCGCGGCGCCGCAGATCGCGGCCGGCGTCTACGGGCCGGCGTGGACCGGGATGGCGGCGCCGCTGCAGGTGCTGTGCGCCGCCGGCGCCTTCCGCGCGGTCTACCACGTCTCCGGCGCGCTGACCCATGCGTCGGGGCGGGTGATGGCGGAGCTCCGGCGCCAGTCGGTGTACGCCGTGCTGGTCGTCGCGGGCGCGATCGCCGGGGCGCGCTGGGGCGTGACGGGCGTCGCGGCGGGCGTCGTGGCCTCGATCTTCTTCATG
>DASTNU010000989.1:0-4900 GCA_035720605.1 Longimicrobium sp.
CGCCATCGCCCAGCTCATCCGCACCGGCGACGAGTCGCAGTCCATCCCCGACCTCATCGGCGAGGGGCAGGTGCAGTACGGGATGCAGACCTTCGACCAGTCGCTGCTGGGGCTGTACCAGCGCGGCTGGATCAGCTACGAGTGGGCGGTCCACTACGCCAGCAACCCCTCCGAGTTCGCCCTGCGCGTCTCCGGCGTGCAGCCCGGCGAGCAGGAGATGGACTGGACGGGCCGGCGCGACGACTGAGACAGGAAGACCGTGTTCCGTAAAGTTCTGATCGCCAACCGGGGCGAGATCGCCCTGCGGGTGATTCGCGCGTGCAGGGAGCTGGGGCTGCGCACCGTCGCCGTCTACAGCGAGGCCGACCGCGAGAGCCTGCACGTGCGCTTCGCCGACGAGGAAATCTGCATCGGCCCGCCCAGCGCGCGCGAAAGCTACCTCAACATCCCCCGCATCATCGCCGCGGCGGAGATCACCGGCGCCGACGCCATCCACCCCGGCTACGGCTTTCTGGCGGAGAACGCGGAGTTCAGCGAGATCTGCGAGGCCAGCGAGATCACCTTCATCGGCCCCACGCCCCGGCAGATCCAGCTGATGGGCGACAAGGCCACCGCGCGCCGCACCATGCGCGAGGTGGGCGTCCCCATCGTCCCCGGCACCGACGCCATCGGCGACCCCGACGAGGCGCTGGCGGCCGCGCGCGAGATCGGCTTTCCGGTGCTGATCAAGGCGTCGGCCGGCGGCGGCGGCAAGGGGATGCGCATCGCGGCCACGGAGGAGGACTTCCTCCCCGCCTTCGGGATGGCGCGCGGCGAGGCGGGCGCGGCGTTCGGCGACGATACCGTGTACGTGGAGAAGTACCTGGCCCGGCCGCGCCACATCGAGTTCCAGATCCTGGGCGACTCGCACGGCCGGGTGGTGCACCTGGGCGAGCGGGACTGCTCCATCCAGCGCCGCCACCAGAAGCTGCTGGAAGAGGCGCCCTCCCCCGCGCTGACACCGGAGCTGCGCGCGGCGATGGGCGACGCGGCGGTGCGCGGGGCCAGGGCGATCGACTACGTGGGGGCGGGGACCATCGAGATGCTGCTGAACGAGGACGGCTCGTTCTACTTCATGGAGATGAACACCCGCATCCAGGTGGAGCACCCGGTGACGGAGATGTGCACGGGGTTCGACCTGGTGAAGGAGCAGATCCGCGCCGCGGCGGGGCTCCCCCTCTCCATCCCCGAGACGGCGATCCGGCTGCGGGGGCACGCCATCGAGTGCCGCATCAACGCCGAGGACCCGTCGCGCAATTTCGCGCCCTCGCCAGGAACCATCACCACCTTTCACCTGCCGGGCGGCCCCGGGGTGCGGGTAGACACGCACGCCTACGCCGGCTACAAGGTGCCGCAGTACTACGACTCGCTGCTGGGCAAGCTCATCGTGCACGGCGCCACGCGGGAGGAGGCGATCGCGCGGATGAAGCGGGCGCTCACCGAGACGGTGATCGAGGGCGTGCACACCACCATCCCCTTCCTGCTGCAGGTGATGGACAACCCCGACTTCGTGGCGGGCGAGGTGGACACCAAGTTCCTGGAGCGGTGGATGGCGGAGCGGGCGGGTGCCTGAGATGAAGCTGGACGTGCTGCTCACCCCCGGGGAGCTGGTGCCCTCGGAGATCGCCGGGCGCCCCGTGGTGGTGCTGGACGTGCTGCGCGCCTCCACCACCATCGTGGAGGCGCTGGCCGCCGGCGCGCGGACGCTCTACCCGGTGGCCACCATCGAGGAGGCGATCGGCCTGGCCAAGACGCTGGGCCGCGACGAGGTGCTGCTGGCGGGCGAGCGCAGGGCGCTGCCCATCGAGGGCTTCGACCTGGGCAACTCGCCGGGGGAGTTCACGCCCGAGCGGGTGGGCGGCAAGACGGTGGTGATGTCGACCACCAACGGCACCATCGCCATCACCGCGGCGGCCGGGAGCGAGCGGGTGCTGGTGGGGTCGTGGCTGAACCTGCAGGCGGTGGTGGACGAGCTGGCGCGCACGCAGGCGGAGCCGGTGCTGCTGTGCGCGGGGCGCGACCGCAGCTTCGCGCTGGAGGACGCGGTGTGCGCGGGTCACCTGGCGGCGGCGCTGATGAAGGCGCTGCCCGAGGTGGAGTGGGAGATGAACGACGGAGCGGTGGCCGCGCTGGCGCTGGCGGAGGAGTTTCCCGATCCCGCCAAGCTCTTTCCCCACACTACAGCCGGGCGCCTGATCATCGAGGCCGGCCTGGGCGATGACCTGGACTACTGCGCGCAGACGGACCTGCGCGACGTGCTCCCCGTGCTGCAGGACCGGCAGGTCACGCTGCAGCCCGCGGGGACGGCGAGCTCGTGACGGGGTGAACGCTGCTTCCTGAGGGAGGCGCCGCACCGGGAGCCCGCTCCGATCCGGAGAGACAGGCTTCCGGAACGGGCGAAAGAGAGGACGCGGAGAACGAATCGACGTTCTTCGCGTCCTCTTTTTTTATCCGCCGCGCCCTCCGGGTGATACCACGTCCTTGAAAAAGAATGCCTCACGCAGAGTCAGCAGAGGAAGCAGAGTCGTCCCTTGCACGGACCAAAACTCTGCTCACTCTGCTGACTCTGCGTGAGGTTCTTTCTTTTCCCGGATCCGGGTATCAGTCGGCGCCACACGCTTCCAAGTCCGTCACGCGGGAACGGCGGGGCGCACGAGCTGGTTGAGCCTGGCGAGGTACGACAGGCGCACGGCAAAGCTGTCGGGCGGCCAGTGGAATGCCCGCGCCACCATCACGTACTGCAGGTACAGCTGCGTCGCCCGCTCCAGCCGCGCGGCGTCGAACAGGTGGGCCACGTCCAGGAAATCCGCCCACGTCCCGCCGCTCCCCAGCGTGCGGAAGGACGAGTACGGTATTCCCCACAGCGTGTCCCCGAAGAGCATGTCGAACTCCTTCTCCGCCAGCTCCGGGAGGTGCGGGGGAATGGCATCCCTCGCCTTCGCGGCCGCGACGAAGCGCCCGATCCTGCCCGGGTGGCCGGCCCGGCTCTCCGCCCGGCTGCGGAACGGCTGCATCTCCAGCTGCCACTCGCGCGTCCATCCCACCAGGCGGCCGCAGTGCTCCAGCAGCGTCTGCGTCACCCCCAGCAGGACCGAGCTTTCCGCGAACCCGATGTGGCGCTCCAGCAGGCGCGTCAACTCTCCCTGATCCGTGGGATCGGCGGCGCGCGAAGACGCATCCGCCGCTTCCAGCTCCCGGTGGTGCGCGCCGGCCACGGCGTCGAAGGATTCTCGCGCATCCAGCAGGCTGACGGCGATGGTTTCGTGCGCCGCCAGGTCGGTGGGCTCGGCCTGCAGCAGCAGGAGGAGCGCGGCGCGCATCCGGGGGGCGGCCGGCAGGTCCGTCGCGAGGCCGTGCCCCCCGCGCGAGTCATCCGACTCGGCGAGCACTGCCAGCGCGGCCTGGGCGAGGGAGCGGGCGAACCGTGAAGCATCCATCGATCGACGTCCATCCAAATGATGCCGCGCGGGCGCAAGGCGAGGCGAGGCAGCCTGCGGGGGGGCCCGTCACGGTCCCCGCAAGAAAGGGCTGAATGGACGCGGAACGCAAGGGTTTTCTGTGGACGGCCGCCGCTGCCGGCGCGCGGCCCGCGAGATGCGCCGCGGTGGAACCCGGCGGCACCCGCGTCCGTACCCCTGCATCGCAGCGACGCACCCCTGACGCAGAGGAACCAATGACGAAGATCGCCGGAGCCGTGGTAATGGCCCTGCTTTCCCTCTTCATGCTCGCGGGCTTTCTGAACAGCGACGCCGCCGTCTCCGCGGGGGCGCGGCTGCTGGCGCTGGGCATCACCATGGTGCTTCCCGCGGGGGGCGCGGTGCTGCTGGTGCGCAGCTACCTGGAGGAAAAGAGCCGGCTCTCCGGCCGCAAGGCCGCGCTGCGCCGGCAGGCCACCGAGTCAGAGATCCTGCGCCTGGCGCAGGGGCGCGGCGGCAAGCTGATGGCGGTGGAGGCCGCCCTGGCGATGCACCTGGCGGAAGACACGGCCCGCGAGACGCTGGACACCATGGTGGCCGGGGGGCGCGCGGAGCTGGAGGTGACGGACGCCGGCAACCTGGTCTACACCTTTCCCACCCTGGCCCAGCTGAGCGACAAGCCCACGGCGCGGGGGATTCTCGATGCCTGACCTCGCGCCTCTGCGGCTGGCCTGCCCGGCGTGCCTGGGCGTGGCGCTGGAGAAGGTGACCGTGGCGCCGGGGCTGCAGATCGACCACTGCGCGCGCTGCGGCGGCACCTGGATCCTGCGCGACCAGGCCGCGCGGCTGCGCGCCCAGCCCGTCGCCGCCGTGCGCGCGACGATCACGCGCGCGGACGACGCCGGCTTTCTGTGCCACGGCTGCCACGGGCCGATGGACCGCGACGCCGCGTACTGCGCGTCGTGCAACTGGTTCAACCGGCTGGAGTGTCCCGCGTGCGGCAAGGGGATGCGGCGGGAGGCCGGCCGCAGCGTGACGGTGGACGTCTGCCGCCCCTGCCAGGGCGTGTGGCTGGACCACCACGAGCTGGCGTCCGTCTGGGCCGTGGCCGCCGCCGGCGCCGTGGCGCACGCCGGCACCACGGGGAGGCTATCCGCGGTGGATGCGAACGCGGGCGATTTCCTGCTGGACGTGCTGTGGTTCGCGCCGGACCTGGCGTTCGGCGCCGTACAGGTGTCGGCGCACGCGGTGGGCGCGGGCGTGGAGGCGGCGGCGCACGTGCCCGGGCTGCTCGCTTCCACGCCGGAGGCGCTGGCCGGGGCCGCGGAGGTCGCGGGGAGCGTGGCCGGCACCGTCTTCGGCTTCATCGCCGAGGCGATCGCGGCGATCTTCGAGGGATTGGGCTGAGGGCGCGGACCGGGCCTTCCTCGCGCGAACCGCCGCGC
>DASTNU010000990.1:0-2473 GCA_035720605.1 Longimicrobium sp.
GTGCGTGAGTGCGTGAGTGCGTGAGTGCGTGAGTGCGTGAGTGCGGGGCCGCCGTCCTCGGGCGGCGGTCCCGCGCCACGCGGGTTCCCAACCCGGGCGGTGGACGTGATGCGACGCATTCTTCCGGTCCTCGCGATGGCGCTCACCGCCGCGGCGTGTGGCGGGGGCGTGGTGAACGGCGGCACGGGGTCGCCGCTGCCGGCGGACCAGGAGGCGTTCCTGGACACCCTGCAGGAGCGCACCTTCCGCTGGTTCTGGGAAACGACCAACCCCGCCAACGGGCTGGTCCCGGACCGCTGGCCCACGCCCTCGTTCAGCAGCGTAGCCTCGGTGGGGTTCGGGTTGACGGCGTACGCGGTGGGGGTGGAGCGGGGGTGGGTGTCGCGCGCCGACGCGGCGGACCGCACGCTCACCACGCTGCGCTTCTTCTGGAACGCGCCGCAGGGACCGGAGCCGGGCGGGACGACGGGGCACAACGGCTTCTTCTATCACTTCCTGGACATGCAGTCGGGGCGCCGGTTCCAGCGGGTGGAGCTTTCCACCATCGACACCGGGCTGCTGATGATGGGGGTTCTGGCCGCGGCGGAGTACTTCGACCGGGCCGATCCCCGCGAGGCGCAGATCCGCGCCCTGGCGGACTCGCTCTACCGCCGCGTGGACTGGGCCTGGGCCGCCTCGCCGCGGCCGCCGCGCATCAGCATGGGGTGGCACCCGGAAACCGGCTTCATCCCCCACGACTACCGCGGCTACAGCGAGGCGATGTTCCTGTACGTCCTCGCCCTCGGCTCGCCCACGCACCCGGTCGACCCCTCCGCGTGGGAGGCGTTCACCTCCACCTACGTGTGGATGCCGTTCGAGGGCCGGCCGCAGGTCAACTTCCCACCCCTCTTCGGGCACCAGTACTCGCACGCGTGGATCGACTTCCGGGGGATCCAGGACGCGTACATGCGGGAGAAGGGGATCGACTACTTCGAGAACTCGCGCCGGGCCACCCTCTCGCAGCGGGACTACGCCATCCGCAACCCGATGGGGTGGGACGGATACGGGCCCGGCCTGTGGGGGCTGACGGCCGCGGACGGGCCCAAGGACACCACGGTCGTCATCGGCGGCCGGGAGCGGACCTTCTTCACCTACCGCGCCCGCGGCGTCAGCGGCGACTTCGTGGAGGACGACGGGACGCTGGTGCCCACGGCGGCGGGGGGATCCATCCCCTTCGCGCCGGAGGTGACCGTCCCCGCGCTGATGAGCATGCGGCGGACGTACGGCGACCACCTGTTCCAGCGCTACGGCTTCCTGGACTCCTTCAATCCCACCCTCAAGCAGCCGATGCCCACGCAGCACGGGCGCATCGTCCCCGGCGTGGGCTGGTTCGACGGCGACTACCTGGGGATCGACCAGGGGCCCATCGTGCTGATGATCGAGAACCACCGCAGCGATTTCGTCTGGCGGCTGATGCGCGGCAACGAGCACGTGGTCCGCGGCCTCTGCCGCGCGGGCTTCACCGGCGGCTGGCTGCAGGGGCGCTGTGGGTGACGGACCGCGCCGCCGCATGACGTTCATCCGCCGCGCCGCGATAATCGGCGGGTGCGCGGCGCTGCTGGCGTCGTGCGCGCCGGCGGTGCGCGCCGGGTCGACGGGGCAGGAGGGGCACGGGCACCTGCCGCCGGAGCGGATCGGCGTCGCGCTCCCCGTCGCGCCGGCCGAGCCGCTGCCGGAGGAAGGCCCGCGCCCGGTGCGGCTGGACGCGCGGGAGGAGGCGTTCGTCGATTCTGTCCTGGCGCTGATGACGCTGCCGGAGAAGCTGGGGCAGCTCAACCAGCTCGCGGGGCAGTGGGGACCGCAGGGAGTGATCCTCGATTCCGCCCTGGAGCGGCGGGTGCGCGCGGGGGAGATCGGCTCGCTGCTGAGCTTCTACGGCGCGGCGCCCACGCGGCGGCTGCAGCGCGTCGCGGTCGAGGAGAGCCGGCTGAAGATCCCGCTGCTCTTCGCGCACGACGTCATCCACGGCTTCCGCACCATCTTTCCCGTTCCCCTGGCCGAGGCGGCCAGCTGGGACCCCGAGGGGGTGCGCGAAGCCGCGCGCATCGCGGCGGCGGAGGCCACGGCGTACGGCATCCACTGGACCTTCGCGCCGATGGTGGACATCGCCCGCGACCCGCGCTGGGGGCGCGTCGTGGAGGGCGCGGGGGAGGACCCGCACCTGGGCTCGGTGATGGCGGCGGCGCGGGTGCGCGGGTTCCAGGGCGCGGACCCGCGCGCGCCGCTTTCCATCGCCGCCACGGCCAAGCACTTCGCCGCGTACGGCGCGGCGGAGGGCGGCCGCGACTACAACATCGCCGACCTCTCCCCGCGCACCCTGCGCGAGACCTACCTGCCGCCCTTTCACGCCGCCGTCTGCGCGGGGACGCAGACCCTGATGGCGGCGTTCAACGAGGTGGGCGGCGTCCCCATGCACGGCAGCCGCGAGCTGCTG
>DASTNU010000991.1:0-2127 GCA_035720605.1 Longimicrobium sp.
GCAGTTTGCGGGAGGGGGTGGACGAGCCCAGGCGAGGCCGGGGGAGGGCCCCTACGCGAACTCCACCACCGTCACCCCCGTCCCGCCCTCGAAGAGCTCGCCGGGGCGCTGCACGGAGATGCGCCGGTCCTGCTCCAGCAGCTTGCGCACGTGCGCCCGCAGCGCGCCCGTACCCTTGCCGTGGATGATGCGGAACGAGGGGAGCCCCGCCAGGATGGCGCTGTCGATCGCCCGGCCCAGCAGCACGTCCACCTCGTCCGGGCGCAGCCCGCGCAGGTCCACCTCCGGCCGCGCCTCCGCCCCCGCGTTCACGTACCCCGCCGAAGGGCGCGGCCGCGGCTCCGCCTGCTGGTCGCCCGCGGCCAGCGGGGTCAGGTCCTCGCGAGGCAGCAGCAGGCGCATGGAGCCGGCCTCCACCATCGCCTTGCCGTCGCGCACGTCCACCACCGTCCCCGTGCGCCCCAGCGACTCGATGCGCACCCGCAGCCCGGCCTCCAGCTGCAGCGGCGCGCCCTTCCGTCCCCCGCCGCCGCGCGCCGGGCGCTCGGCGGGCTGCTTCTCGCGCTGACGGGTGGCCGCCTCCTCCACCCGCCGCCGGGCCGCGCGGGCCGCCTCGTCCAGCCGGGCGGCGTCCGCCGCGTCGCGCACCTCGCGGATGGCGGCCTCCACCTCCGCGCGGGACTGCAGCAGCAGGTCGCGCGCCTGCTGCCGCGCGCGCCGCTCCGCGTCCTTCTCCCGCTGCTTCAGCTCGACCTCGCGCGCCTCCAGCGTCTCCCGCAGCGCCTCCGTCTGCGCCAGGCGGCGGGCCAGCTCGTCGTTCTGCGCGGCGAAGCGCTGCTCCTTGGCTTCGAGGTCCAGCAGCAGCCGGGCGACGTCGCGCTCGCCGGCGGGGAGCGTGGCCTCCGCCTCTTCCAGCAGCCGCGGCTCCAGCCCCAGCCGCCGCGCGATGGCCAGGCCGTAGGAGCGGCCGGGGATCCCCTTGAGCAGCCGGTAGGTGGGCTGCAGCCGCTCCGCGTCGAACTGTAGCGACGCGTTCACGATCCCCCGCTCCGCGGTGGCCAGCAGCTTGAGCTGCCCCAGGTGCGTGGTGGCCACCGTGAAGCACGCGCGGCGGGTCAGCTCCACCAGCACCGCCCGGGCGAGCGCCGCCCCCTCCTGGGGGTCCGTGCCGCTGCCGATCTCGTCCGTCAGCACCAGCGACTGCCAGTCCGCCCGCTCCAGCACCTCGCGCAGGTTCTTCAGGTGCGCCGAGAAGGTGGAGAGCGAGGCCTCGATGGACTGCTCGTCGCCCACGTCGGCGAAGACGTCGCGAAAGACGGGGAGCCGCGTCCCCGGCCCCACGGGCGGCACCACCCCGCTCTGCGCCAGCAGGGAGATGAGCCCCATCGCCTTGAGCAGCACCGTCTTGCCGCCCGTGTTGGGGCCGGAGATGAGCAGCGTCCTCTCCCCCCGGTCCATCCGCAGGTCGAAGGGCACCACCTCCGAGGACCGGGCCAGCAGGATCGGGTGGTAGCCGCGCACCACCTCGTACTCCTCCGTCCCCGCCTCCAGCATCCGCGGCGCCCGGCCGTCGGTCCGCAGCGCGTAGCGGGCGCGCGCGTAGAGCGAGTCCAGCGCCACCAGCGCGTCCAGCGCCGCCAGCAGCTCGGGCTGCAGCGGGCGCAGGCGGACGGTGAGCTCGCGCAGGATGCGGGTGACCTCGCGCGCCTCCTCCGCCTCCAGCGCCCGCAGGCGGTTCATCATCTCCACGGCCACCGGCGGCTCGATGAAGAGCGTGGCGCCCGTGGCCGACTCGTCGTGGACGATGCCCCCCACCTCGCCGCGCCCCTCGCGGCGCACGGGGATCACGTAGCGCCCCTCGCGCACCGTGACCGACGCGTCCGACACCTGCAGGTGCGGCGGCAGCTGGGCCATGTACGACGCCAGCCGCTCCACCAGCCGGCCGCGGGTGCCCTTGATCTCCCGCCGCGCCCGGTACAGCGCCGGCGAGGCCTCGTCGCGCACCAGCCCCGCGTCGTCCACGGTGCGCGCGATCTCCGCCTCGTCCTTTTCCCGCTCCACCAGCCCGCCGGCGGCCAGCGCCAGCAGCGGGAGCGCGGCGGCGTTCTGCCCCAGCGCCCGGCGGGT
>DASTNU010000992.1:0-4319 GCA_035720605.1 Longimicrobium sp.
CCCCCCCCCCCCCGCGACGCTTCCCTTCCGCGGGCCGCGGCTCAGGCCTTGGCGGCTTCCGGCGCCGGCGCGGGCGGGGTGGCCGCGCCCGACGGGGCGGCGGGGCGCAGCTCGCGGCGGATGATCTTGCCGATGGGACTCTTGGGCAGGTCGTCGCGGAACTCCACGTGACGCGGCACCTTGTACCCCGCCAGCGACTCGCGGCAGTGCTTCACCACGTCCTCCGCCGTGAGCGCGGGGTCCTTCTTGACGATGAACGCCTTCACCACCTCGCCCGAGTGCTCGTCGGGCACGCCGATCACCGCGGCCTCGCGAACGCCCGGGTGGTTGGCCAGGCAGTCCTCCACCTCGTTGGGGTACACGTTGAAGCCGCTCACCAGGATCATGTCCTTCTTGCGGTCCACGATGCGGAAGTACCCGTCGGAGTCCACCGCCGCCATGTCGCCCGTGTACAGCCAGCCGTCGCGCATCACCTTGGCTGTCTCGTCCGGGCGCTGCCAGTAGCCGGCCATCACCTGCGGGCCCTTGCAGATCAGCTCGCCCGGCTGGTCCACCGCCACCTCCACCCCCTGCTCGTCCACGCACTTCACGTACGTCGACGGGAGGGGGATGCCGATCGTCCCCACCTTCACGGTAGACCCCACCGGGTTGAACGAGACCACCGGCGACGCCTCGGTCAGCCCGTATCCCTCCACCACCGGCGTCTTGGTCACCTCCTCCCACCGCCGCGCCACCGCGCCGTGCAGCGCCATCCCGCCGGCCACGGACATCCGCAGGCTCTTTGGCGGGCTCGCCCGGAACCACTCCTCGTTGGGCAGGGCGTTGAACATGGTGTTCACGCCGGAGAACCAGGTCACCGGGTGCTTCTCGAACGCCGCCTTCAGGTTGCTCATGGGCCGCGGCGAGGGGATGAGCACGTTGTGCCCGCCCACCTGGTAGAAGAGCAGCAGGTTCACCGTGAAGGCGAAGATGTGGTACAGCGGCAGGGCGGTGATGATGGACTCCTTTCCCTGCTCCAGGTACTTGCCGTTCATCTCCAGCATCTGCGCCACGTTGGCCAGCAGGTTGCCGTGCGACAGCGAGGCGCCCTTGCTCACCCCCGTGGTCCCGCCGGTGTACTGCAGCGCCGCGATGGTGTCCAGCGCCACCCCCTCCACGTACCCCTTCACGTCCACCCCGGCGGCGATGCGCTCGCGCCCGGCCTTGAGCGCGTCCTGCAGCGGCGTGTGGGGCACGGTCACGGGGGGAAGCTGCTTCTTGACGTACCTGAGCACCGTGCGGATGACGAACGCGGGCACCGCGGGGAACCACTCGGTGATGCGCACCGTCACCACGTTCTCGATGCGCGGCGTCCGGGGCAGCACCGCCGGCAGCCGGTCCGCGAACAGGTCGCTGATCACCAGCACCCGCGCGCCGCTGTCGGTGAACTGGTGCACCATCTCCGGCGGCGTGTAGAGCGGGTTGGTGTTCACCGCCACGCACCCCGCCTTCAGCACGCCGAACAGCACCACCGGGTAGGCCAGCGAGTTGGGCATCTGCACGGCCACGCGGTCGCCGGGGTCCAGCGCCAGCTTGCCGCGCAGGTACGCCGCGAAGTCGTCCGACAGGCGGTCCACCTGCTCGTACGTCATCGCCCCCGACATGCCGTTGGGCATCACCTGCGTGAACGCCGTCTTGGTGGTGTGGCGGGCCGACTGCTGCCGCACCATGTCCGACAGGTGCCGGTACGCGATCGGCCCGATGTCGGGATTGGTGCCGGGGGCGTAGTGCGAGACCCAGGGACGGTCCGTCATGGTGCATCCTCCTGGCGGAGTGGGGGCGGCAGGCGCGCGGTGGCGTTCGGGTGCTTGGGGAAAGGTTACACGCGTTCGGGGCCGTGCGCCAGACGCAAGATGAGCAGGGTTCATCCCGCGAAACGATCTGCGACGAATGGGGATGCGCGGCCTCCGCCTTCCGCGCCCCGGCAGGGAGCCGGCTCCGCGCCCGGGCGGTCGAAACCGCTGCTCGAATCCACGAAGTCCACCTTTCGATGGGCGCCGGCGTGGCGCTCTACGTCGCCGTGCGGCGGCACGGACCGCGGCCGCACGCCTTGAGGATCTCGGCTGACCGGCCTCCACTCCCCGGGGTGAGTCCGCCGCGCGTCGCAGGGGGCCGGTGGGTCATCCTTTCCTTGACCGGAGCGGCATGTGGTTGTATCCTCCGACGGGAAGAGTCATTTTCAGACACAATCCACCCAACCCGGAGGAACGAGATGACCAGGATGCATCGAGGCTCGCGCTGGGCGCTGGCGGCGGCAGTGGCCGGATCGCTGGGATTCGGGGCCACGCAGGCGCTGGCCGCGCCCGGGGCCGAGGCGGAGCGCCGCGTCTGCAACTCCAGCAACTGTCCGCAGATCATCTGCAAGTGCCAGAACGGGCAGTGCATCGACCGGGAGGGCGGCTTCTGGTGCTTCTCCTGAGCCGCGTGCACCGCGAAGGCGCGTGAACGACCGAGCGGCGGCACCGCCGTGGGTGCCGCCGCTCGTCGTTCACCGCCCCCTCCGCGACTTCGCGTTCGGCGGGATTCGCGCTTTCGCGTCAGTCCGCCGACGCCGTCTCGGGCTCGGGCGCGGCCGCGACGATCTTCTCGATCGGCACCAGGTCCGGCGCACCGCCGGTGCCGGCGCCGTCCTCCGCCAGCTTGCCGAACATCGGCGGCAGCTCCAGGCCGCCGATGTTCTTCAGCACGTCCATCATCGGGGGCAGCGAGCCGGCCAGGCCCTGGATGAAGCTGCTGGTGGACGCGCCGTTGCCGCTGTCCCAGACCACCACCTTGTCCATCTTGATGTTGCTGATGGCCAGGGCCGCCGTCTCGGCCAGGTTGTCCACGTGCTCCAGCATCAGCAGCTGGAACGCCTCGCGCGAGCCGCCCGCCGCGTCCACGATCTGCCGCAGGCCGTCCGCCTTCTTGGCCAGGATCTCGTACTGGCCGCGGGCCTCCGCTTCCAGCCTGGCGTAGATCGCCGCGGCTTCCGCCTGCGCGTGCAGCTTGCGCTTTTCCGCCTCGGCCTCGGCCTCGACGATCGTACGGGCCTTCTCGGCCTTGGCGGGCGCCTCCAGCGCGGCGCGGCGCTCCGCCTCCACGCGCTCCGCCTCCGCCAGCGCCGCCTTGGCCATGGCGCGGTTCTGCGCCTCCTGCACCGCCGCCTCGGCCTCGCGCTTGCGCGTCTCCGCCACCTGGTACGCCTCCGCCTCGCGCACCTTCAGCTGCGCCTGCGTGGCCACGATCTGCGCCTGCGCCTGCGCCTCGCCCGCGATGGCCTTGGCGTCGGCGCTGGCCACGGAGATGCGCTTCTTCTGCTCCGCGTCCTTGATGGCCACGTCGCGCTCGAAGGCGGCGGTCTGCTCGCCCACCTTCTGCTCCTTGTCCAGCTCCGCCACCCGCACCGCCTGCTCGCGCTCCGCCTCGCGGATGCCGATCTCGCGCGACTTGTGGGCGTTGGCCACCTGGATCACCCGCTCGCGCTCCGCCTCGGCCACGCGAACCTCGCCCAGCTTCTCCTGGTCCGCCACGTCGCCGCGGGCCTTCTGCACCGCCTCGGCCGCCGCCTTGCGGCCGATGGCCTCGATGTACCCCGACTCGTCGTTGATGTCGGTGATGTTCACGTTCAGCAGCACCAGCCCCAGCTTCTTGAGCTCCGGCTCCAGCGAGGTCTGGATGTTGTGCAGGAACGCGTCGCGGTCGCGGTTGATCTCCTCGATGCGCATGGACGCGATCACCTGGCGCAGCTGGCCGAAGATGATGTCCTGCGCCTGCCGCTTGATCTGCTCCTGCGTCAGCTTGAGCAGGCGCACCGCCGCGTTCTGCCGCACCTCCGGCTCCGTGCCGATGGCCACGGTGAACACGCTGGGCACGCTCACGCGAATGTTCTCGAAGCTGAGCGCGTCCTTGAGCGGGATGTCGATCTGGATCGGCTCCAGGCTCAGGTAGTCGTACTCCTGGATCACCGGCCACACCATGGCGCCGCCGCCGCTGATGCACTTGGCGCTGTCGCCGCCCGACACCTTGCCGCTGATGACCAGCAGCTTGTTGGCCGGGCACCGGCGGTACCGCGACACGAAGAACATCGCAGACCAGAAGACCACCAGTACGGCGGCACCGGCCAGCAGCAGCGTGGGGGAAAGGGCACTAGTCTGCATCGGCGGCTCCGATCAGGGGTTGAAGGGCGACTTCCAGGGTGTCCGGCCCCACCACGTCCACCACCACCACGGCGGCGCCGGTGGGCAGGGGATCGCGGGACACCGCCTTGTACTCCACGGTGCGGCCCTGGAGGAACAGAT
>DASTNU010000993.1:0-5146 GCA_035720605.1 Longimicrobium sp.
GACCGCCCAGGCCAGCAGGCAAAGGGCGATGATCGTCCCGACCACCGGGACGTGGTTGAGCAGCAGGTGCAGGTGGACCATCGACATGGTTCTCTCCCTTCCCGTTCGCCCACGCGGGCGCGCGATGCCATCGCACTCCCCTCGTGTACGATGGCGCGCGCCCGCGCCAACGGCGTCAGGGAGAGCAGGACGGCGAATGTCGGGAAGGACGGGAGGTGATGTAGGGCGAAAAGGAAGGGGATCAGGCGGAATTTGCCGGAGCACTGGCGGGGCGCGCGCGACCGCGCCACCACTTGATGCCCTGCCCCTGGCAGTGCGGACAGGAGACCGATCCCTGACGGGCGAACGCCGTATGATGGCGTCCGGCGTGGGCCGGACGCCGTAGTGCATCGGGACCACGGAACCGACCAGATTCAACCGACAGCTATTCCGCGGCTGGAAACGCAACATGGGGAGAGCGTCACGTTTCCGATCATCCGGCCACAATCCAGCTCCAGGTGCGACGATGCGGGTGCTGCTCCATCTGAGGTTCCGCGTGCAGACGGGCCGGCGGGAAGACTTCCTGGCCTTCCTTCGGGAGGCGGTCCCGTTCTACGAGGGTCCCGGCGGCATTCGCATCGGGCTGCTGCAGGACGCCGCGGACCCGGACCGCTTCATCGAGGTGGTGGAGTACGCAGACGAGGAGACGTACCAGCGCGACCAGGCGCGCGTGGAGAGCGACCCCGGGATGCGCGGCTACCTGGACCGCTGGCGGGAGCTGCTGGTGCTGCCGATCGAGATGGAAGTCTTCCACGACCTCGGGGAGTCCCTGCAACGGGAGGAAGCATGACACAGCCGGCACGCATCGCCGCCGAGTTCAAGGCCCCCCTCTACATCGCCTGGGAGCTGACGCACCGCTGCAACGCGCGGTGCCTGCACTGCTACTCGGCCTCCGGACCCGACGCCCGCACCGCGGGAGAGCTGAGCACGGACGAGGCGCTCGGCGTCATCGACCAGCTGGCCGAGGCCGGGCTGCTGGTGCTCGCATTTTCCGGCGGCGAGCCGATGATGCGCCGCGACTGGCGCGTCCTGGCCGAGCACGCGGTGGGGCGCGGGCTCAGCGTGAACATCGCCAGCAACGGGTCGTGCGTCACGCCGAGGACGGCGGACACGCTGGCGCGGCTGGGGATCACCAGCTTCACCGTGAGCCTGGACAGCCACGAGCCGGCGCTCCACGACCACTTCCGCCAGACGCCGGGGTTGTTCGTTCGCGCCACGCGGGCCGTCCGGCTGCTGGCCGAGCGGGGGCTGCGCGTGGTGGTCAGCTTCACCCCCACGCGCCTGAACTGGCACCACGGCCCGCAGGTGGTCGCGCTGGCGGCGGAGCTGGGCGCGAGCGCCGCGAACATGTCGGAGTACGTCCCCGCGGGGCGCGGCAGCCTGGACCTGGCGCTTCCGCCGGACGACCTGCGCGCCGTCCTGGCCCAGTGGATCGGCCTGCGGGAGGAATACCGCGGCCGCATCGACGTCCTGTGGCACGACTGCCGGGTGGGGATGCTGGTCTCCGACGAGGAGCGCCGGAAGTACGTGGGGTGCGGGGCCGGCCGGCTGGTCGCGCGCATCCTTCCCGACGGCACCGTGACGCCGTGCGTGTTCCTTCCCACGCCCATCGGCGGCTTCCGCACCACGCCGTTCCGCGAGATGTGGGCGTCGTCTCCCCTGCTGCGCCAGTTCCGCGAGCGGCACGGCCACATCCAGGGGAACTGCGGCGCGTGCGAGCACCTGGACACCTGCGGCGGCTGCCGCGCGGTGGCGTACGCCTACAGCAACGGCGACCCGTGCGCCGGCGACCCGCACTGCTGGGTCACTCGCGACGCGCAGGTGCAGCTCGTCCAGCTCACGCGGGGCGAAGCCCTGCCGGTCTGAACCCGGAGACCTCCCATGACCACGGCGATCGAAACCCGCATCGAGATGGACACGGTCCTGGTCCCCGCCAGCCGGTGCATCCTGCGCGAGCAGGTGGGACAGTACCTGATCTACAACGCCCGCACCGACGAGATGCACCTGGTGGGGTGCACGGCCTACCACGCGTACTGCCTGTGCGACGGCTCGCGCACGGTGGACGAGGTGGTGGACGCGCTGCGCCCCGGGGTGGTGGACGGGGTGCCGGAGGAGCTCGCCGAGCGGACGCGGGAGCTGCTGGAGGCGCTGGTGGCCCGCGGGATCCTGGAGGTGGGGGATGACTGAATGCCTTCCGCCGGCGCCGGGCGGCTTCGTCCCGCGGGCGCCGCTGCACATGGTGTGGATCTCCACCAACGCGTGCAACACGCGGTGCCTGCACTGCTCGTCCAACTCCGAGCGGCGCACCCCGGACGAGCTGACGACGGACGAGGTGTTCCGGCTACTGGACGACTTCGTGGATTTCGGGGTGCTGGACCTGGCGATCTCCGGGGGAGAGCCGCTGCTGCGCCGGGACCTGTTCCGCATCGCGGAGCACGCCGGGGCGCGGGGGATGGCGGTGGGCGTGGGCTCCAACGGGGGCAAGCTCAAGGCGCGGCAGGCGGCGGCGCTGCGGGACGCCGGCGTGGGCCGGGTGCAGTTCAGCCTGGACGGGTTCCAGGGCGCGCACGACACGCTGCGGCGCTGGCCGGGGCTGTTCGAGCGCGTGCTCGCCTCGGTGGCGCTGGCGCAGGAGAGCGGGCTGCGCGTGCACCTCTGCTGCACCATCAACCGGCTGAACGAGGACGAGCTGGAGCCGTTCACCGCCTTCGTGGCGGGGCTGGGCGTCGCCCGGCTGAACTTCTCGCGCTACGTCCCCACCGGGCGCGGCACCGACGCGCTGGACCTGCGGCGCGGGGAGTGGAGGCGGGTGATGGAGCGCTGCGCCGCCCTGCGCGCGGAGTACCGCGGCCGGCTGGACATCGTGGGCCACCTGGCGCAGCAGGTCCTGGTGGACGCGGAGATCGCCGCGCAGCCGGCGTTCGCCGGGTGCCAGGCGGGGATCGGGCAGGGGTGCGTCACCGCGAACGGAACCGTGTACCCGTGCGTGCTCCTCCCCGTCCCGGTGGGGAACGTACGGGAGCGGCCCTTCGCGGAAATCTGGCGGACCGCTCCCGAGCTGGAGGCGCTGCGCGACCGCGGCCGGCTGCAGGGCCGTTGCGCGGGGTGCGGCGTGCGGGACCGGTGCGGCGGCTGCCGCGCCGTGGCGTACGCGCAAACGGGCGACTACCTGGCCGAGGACGGCCGCTGCTGGACCTGACGGCGGCGTTTGCGCGGATCAACCATCGAACCCGGAGGATCTCCATGGCCGTCGTGAAAGAGAAACCCGACGTACGCGACCGCCTGGTCGGCGAGTACTTCCGCCTGATCGACGAGTTGCGCAGCGGGGTGGAAGGCTCGGTGGACCGCCTGGTGGAGCTGTGGCACCCGGAGGGCACCTTCGAGTTCGCCGGGGCGCCGCCGGTGACCGGCACCTACCAGGGCCGCAACGCCATCCACGTGCTGTACAAGAACCGGTTCCACTCGTCCGGCATGCCGGTCACCCTCTCCGGCGCGGGGACGGAGGGAAAGCAGGCGAGGGAGGCCGCGCTGGGCGTGGTGAAGACGGAGGTGCAGCGGTCCCGGCGCACCGGCAACAAGGTGGTCGCCGGGTGGACGACGGTGATCGGCACCGCGGACGGACGCGGGTTCGAGGTGTCCGGAAGCCACACCTTCACCTTCGACAGGGACCGGATCCGCGGCCTGAAGGTGGTGATCACCCCCCGGCCCAGGGAGACGAAGACGCTGAGCATGCAGGAGCTGACGGTGGACGACATCGGCCGGCTCGCGCTCGCCGCCTGGCCGGTCGTCTGAGCGCTCACCTGGACGGCGCGCGCCCGGGGTCCCCCTGGACGAGGGGACCCCGGGCCTGGCGCGCACGGACGGGTCGACGCCGGGCACGCGGGCTTCGCCTGCGAAAGTCACGTGCGATGCTCACCAGCGCGAAGCTTGCTCCGGTGCGCCCCCGGAACCCGGATGCTCCGCGGTCGCGTGTAGAAGCGACGAGGTACGTGTCCGCCCGGCCCGGCGACGATGGACGCCGGGTGCCGGGCCGGGTGATCACACCCCCGCCATCATGCGGCCGCGAGGGCGTGCGACGGTGCGGACACGCCCTCCAGCACCGCTTCCAGCTGCAGCGGCTCCAGCGGTCCGGCAAGGCGGACCAGGTCCGCCAGCGCGATCACCCCCCGCAGCCGTCCGTGCTCCGTCACCAGCACGCGGCGGACCTGGTTCTCCTTCATCAGCGCCATCACCTCGTCCACGTCCGCCTCGGGGAGCACCGCGACGAGCGGCTCCCGGGTCAGGTGTGCGCCCACGTTGCAGAATGCCCCGTGCCTGGGGGCCACGCAGCGCACGACGATGTCGCGGTCGGTGATGACGCCCTTCAGGCGCATGGACAGCATGTCTTCCACGACCGGCACCATGCCCACGTCGTCGTCGCGCATGATCTCGGCGGCCCGGCTGAGCGGGTCGCCCAGGGTGACCGCGCGGGGATGGCAGGTCATCAGGTCGCACGCTCTCATCGGCACCTCCATGCACGGGGTGGCACCCGCGCCCCGGGACCGGCGCGGATGCCGGCGGGGCGGATCGGCTACCCCAAGATCGCGGGCGGGGGCCGGCGGAGCTGTCGGGGGATCATGGAAACCGTGTGGGGGAATCCGCGGCGGAAGCGGAACGGCGAGGCGGGTCCCTCACTCCCGTTCACGCATGCTCATGCACCAGGTCGGGCGTGCCCGGAGTGACGCGGGAGCCGCCGAGACTGCGGGCAATGGCAAAGAAGGGATCGATGCAGCCCCGCTCTGCCGCCGCCGCGGAAAAAAGATGGTTCGCGAGGAGGTGCACCTCCGAGCACCCGACGATGAAGCCGTCGGCTCCGTACTTCTCCAGGAGCGCCTGCACGAGGGGAGCCACCGTGGCGGGCTCCACCATCCGCTTGAGCCGGTAGATCACGTCGTGGTGGATGACGTCCTGATCCGCGGCATCCGGGAAGACGACCCGCGCGGCGGCATCCTCCCAGAGCGGTTCACGCTCCAGCAGCTGCAGGGAGCGCGTCGCGTTCGTGCAGAGCAGGAGATACCGTCCGGTGGCGCGGTGGAGCTGATCGACCATCACCCCGGGCACGGATACG